>MWAR01000643.1 GCA_002068715.1 bacterium ADurb.Bin374 | reverse complement strand
GCAGAACGTGCTCATCCGGTTTCGGCAGCTGCTTGAACGGCAGGGGCTCTGCGACTTCCGGTATCACACAGCCGCCGCATTGAAGCATGGCGGTGATAGCAATCTTGCGCCACCGATCGATCTTCGAGGGGCCGGGAACCGGCGCGATCACGCGCGAACTCAGCAGCGGCACGATACGCCGGACGCCCATCTCCACGGCTTTCTCGATCAGCCATTCGAACCGGTCGCCCTTGGAAACGGCGCAGTAGATCGTCGTCTCGAACGCAGGCTCGCGACCGGGCTCGCTCCATTCCTGAAGCCGGTAGGCACCCTTTTCCCCAAGAATCGCGACAGCCTCGCGGCCGGCGCCATCGGTGACGGTGAACGCTCCATCAGGACGCAGCCTGAGAACGCGTTCGAGATAATGCCGGTTTTCGTCACTCAGAACCCCCTCAGCCGCGGGTTCGAGAACCCGCGCGTGGGGAACGAGCACCTGGTCGCTCATGACTCGACGGGGATTCTCGCCGCATCGCCCCACAGGTCATCGAGGGCGTAGAAGCGGCGCGCGTCGGGCTGGAACAGGTGGACGACGAAGTCCCCACCGTCGATCAGGACCCACGAGGCCTGCGAATCGCCCTCGACGCGGGCCCCCTTCACGCCGGGCACCTTGAGCAGTCTGGCGACAGCGTCGGCCATGGTCTGCACGTGGGGCGTGCTGGTGCCGGTTCCGAGAACGAAGTAGTCGGCATACGAAACCAGCCCTTCGACGTCGAGCACGGCCAGGTCGATCACCTTCTTGTCCGACAGCGCCTTCAGCACGTTCTGAAGCAGTTCGGGAAGCTGGTGTTTCGAGACCTTGCGGGGAGCGGTGATCCGCTCTTCGCTTCTCGTCTTCGGAGCGACCTTGCGCCGCGGAGTCTTGACGGCAACGGCATCTTTCGCCGCGGCCGCGCTTCTGGTGCGCTTCACGGCACCTGTCTTCGCGGTCTTCGCAGCAGATGCCTTCGGAGCAGCGAGCCTTTTGGAAGCCGTCGTCTTCTTCGCCCCGGCCGTTTTGGCCGTGCCCGTCTTCCTGGTGTTTTTTTTCGTGGTTTCCGTCATGGTGTCCTTCGCCTTTTGTGTGTCAGGAGACGCGTGCACAGCCTCCGTGAAAATAAGACGGTTCCGCCCGGAAACCGGTCAGCCGGTTGTTCCAGAGCGGAACCGCGCGTGAACGTCAAGCGTTGCTGCCGATTCCCCTGAAGACCGAGTAGACGTACCGGCCGAACATGTATTTCTTCTCGGTCACGAACTGGTAGCCGCGTTCGAGGGCCTTGAGATTCGTGTCGATCAGCTCTTTTTTGGCCTTCGGCGTGATCTTGGGCAGGTTCTCGGCCATCGCCTCGTAGGAAATGAGCTTGCTGAACTTCGCGTAGGCGCCCGCCATGACGAGGTTGGCAACGCGTGGGCTGCCAAGCTCTTCGGCGATCTCGCTGGCCGGCACTTCGACCAGGCGAATGTCGTCGCGGAACTCCTGCCGTTCGATCAGCGACGAGTTGTACATCAGCATGCCGCCGGCCTTGATGCGCAGGTTGAACTTCGACACCGACGGGCGATTCATCGCGATGACCGTGTCGGGCACCGTGACGAGCGGAGAAGCGATCGAGTGTTCCGAGAGGATCACCGTGCAGTTCGCAGTTCCGCCGCGCATTTCAGGGCCGTATGAGGGCAGCCACGAAACGTGTTTGCCGTTGCGCATGCCGACCTCGGCGAGAACTTTCCCCAGAAACAGAATGCCCTGGCCGCCAAACCCGGCCAGGATGATCCGTTCAACCTCTGCAGACATGCATGAGCCTCCTCGGAGATATGGTCAGTTGCCTGATTTTACATCACAATCGCCCAAAATTCCACAAGTCCCGCATTCTCGATGCAGAATCGATTGTTAAAAATCGATTTTGAAGGGTATGACGCACAATCCGATGCCTATCAGAAGGGTCAGAAGATTTCCCGAGATGAACAACGGAAATACGCACAGGCCTATGCCACAAAGAAGGAATGCCGCTTTCGCCATCTTCTTGCCGTACATGAAGTATCCAACTCCGACGGAACCCCAGATCATGCCGAGCATCATCGACGTCGTGTCCCAGCCGTCATCGGCTTCTCCCGACATCGAAGCCGACCTTTTCGTCATTTCCTTCCCGAGAAGCTCGTTCGCTTTTTCCAACTGGCCCCCATAGCCGAGTTCCTCGGCCTGCTTCTTCAATTCATCTTCCTGGATATCCTTTGCCGAAGCCGGCCCCTGGAACAGAACGAAACCCACCAGCACGACGAGCATCATCACTCTCAACGCCATACAGCGCGTCCCTGATCGAACATTCGTTTGATCCCCTTTCACCGCAGTCACCGATACAAACACGATCGCGTGATTCTATCACAGTGATCCGCGCATGACTCGAGCCTTCCTTGTTATATAGCAATCACAATTTATCCATACGGGCCAAACCGGATTTTTCCCGGGAAAACAGCCATCGGATATTTGTCACACCATCGAGGAACCGCGCATCGTGGCTCACAAGGATCAGCGCACCGGGAAAACCCTGCAATGCCTTTTCCAGCAGTTCGATCGCGGGAAGGTCGAGGTGGTTGGTCGGCTCGTCCATGACGATCAGGTGAGGACGTCTGGCGATGCCGAGTGCAAGCAGTATCTTCCGGATTTCACCGGGGCTGGGCATATCGCCGCGCAGGAGCCGTTCGGGCCTCGTTCCGAGACAGCTCACGAAAGCCAGGACTCGGCCGAGTTCGTCGGGACTCAGGCGACGCACCTCGCGGATCAACCGCTCACCATCGTCGATCGGAATTTCCTGGGGGAGATACACCACCCGGTCCGGCGGCAGATTCAGCCGGCCTAGAAGATGCCTGACGAAGCTGCTCTTGCCAGTGCCGTTCGGCCCGCTGAGGCCGATTCTGTCGGCCGGCATGACGACAAGGTCGGGGAATGCAAGGGTTTCCGAAGATCCGAGCGGAAGAACGCCTTGTTCGAGGCGCAGCAGGACATCCCGGCTCGATCGTTCGCCTTCGATGTGATAGGCAAGATCGTATTCTTTTTTGAAGCCGATCGAGTCGAGTTTCTCTTCGGCCCGTTCGACCCTGTTGCGGATCTGCCGGGCAAAATTGCCGGCTATCGCATCCTTTCCGGTCAGACGGGCCAGATCGAGCTTCCCACGGCCGTCCGAGTCGTTGCGATGCAGATGGCGCTTCGACAGGCGATGAGCCGACCTGGCCGCCTCGGCCTGTCTCCGGGAAGCCTCCCGCTGGAGTTTTGCCAGTTCGTCCTTCGCCGCGCCACGCTGCCTGCGCTGATGTTCTTCACCAAGCGCCTTCTGGCCGGACGCCTCGGAATAGTTGCCGGAAATCTCGAGCACCCCCGGAGGCTCGATGAATACAATATTTTTACATATATCATCGAGAAGCCGGCGGTCGTGACTGACGAGAATGCCGACGCCCCTGAAGGAAGCGAGCGCTTCACGGACCATCGCCCCGCTCTCCCCGTCCAGGTGATTCGTCGGTTCGTCGACGAACATCAGGGCGGGGTCCTCCCACAACGCGACGGCAATCTGCGCCCGCTTCCGTTCCCCGTGGCTCAGCGTCTCCCAGCGCTCCCACCAGTCGGGTCTGATACCGAGCACGCCCTTGAGCCGGGCCGCATCGGCGTCGGCAGCATCGCAGAACGCCTTCCACCCGTCGGGGCGAAAGTCCGTCCGCTGACGGCAGAACGCCACTATGCCCTTTCGCAGGACGTGGCCCGAGCTGGGCTCCAGTTCGCCCGCCGCAAGCCTCAGCAGCGTCGTCTTCCCCGAACCGTTCGCGCCCACGAGGCCCGTCCAGCCCACGTCGAACTGCAGACTGACATTCTCGAACAGCGGCTCAAACGCCTCCGAATGCGTGAAACACACATCAACGAATCTGATCATTGAACCCTCATATACCTGGCAGGCCGAGCGGTCCATATCGCTGTCAGGACATCAGGGAAACTTCCATGGAATTCCAGCTGATGTGAAGGGGCAAGAACGAAGGAGGGGCTTCACTTCGAGCTTCTCACCCACGACGGAACGCGCCAACGAGCCTGGAAAAAGCCCGCTGCCAATCGATTTCAGCGCTTCCGTCTCAGTTCTTCAACCCCTGTCCCTCCTCCGAAACCGGCAGATTCTCTCTGTGTCTGCTCAAGTATAACTATCCGCAGCGCAGTGCGCAACGGGCACCATGTGCTCGTCCGGGTGAGCGCATCAGCATTCACAATCGCTGAATCGCAGAACTCACGAAAGACACAGAGGTTCCACGGAGAAAAAATCTCTGTGAAACCTCTGTGGGCATTGTGTTCTTTGTGATTCAGGCCCGATCTTGCATTGCTTGCGCAGAAACTCATGCATTCGCACAGGGGTTTCTGCCGGCGACCCCATGTATGCAAGAATAGTTCGTCGGACTTTACAGAGCCGGGTATTCGTATCCTTTCGTGAAGGCGGTTTTGTTGAGTTCGAGCAGGTCTTTTTTCTTTGCGGGGGTCAGATGCTCGATCTGCTCGAGGGCCTTCTCGAGAGTCATGACGGGGCAGGCGCGCAGGAAGGCGCCGGCCATGACGACGTTGGCGACCCGCTCGCTGCCGAGATCGCCGGCGATCTTGCTGGCCGGCACGGGAATGACCTTCACGTCGTCGCGATAGGTCTCGGCTGGAATCAGGCTCGAGTTGTAGATCATGACGCCGCCCTTCTTGATCTTCGACAGGAACTTCGTGACGGAGGGGCGGTTCATGGCGATCAGCATGTCCGGCTCGTTCACGATCGGCGACGCGATCGGGGCATCCGAGACCACCACCGAGCAGTTGGCGGTGCCGCCGCGCATCTCGGGGCCGTAGGAGGGCAGCCACGACACGTTTTTGCCGGCCGCCATGCCGACCTCGGCGACGATCTTGCCCAGAAACAGCACGCCCTGGCCGCCGAACCCGGCCATGATTACTTCTTCCTTACCCTGCTGGATGTTCATATATTATCCTTTATATACCATGAGACTCAACGCACCACGGAGGCACGGAGACACAGAGGCGGTCGGTATGGAATTCGGCCCACTCACTGTGCCTCGGTGTCTGGCATGTTCGCTTCGTCATGAGAACCGATCCGCAGATTGCGCAGATGAAAAGCAGATTATTTTGTTCGATGGAGTATCCAGGGCAGGAAGAAAATCAGGTTTTTCCCGGTGTTCGTTCCTATCTGCGTTCATCTGCCCTCCATCTGCGGATGCGTTCCTGAAGCCGACGAATTTTTATACGGAGTATCTCGGTGGTGCGTCGAGCTCTTTTCTTGAAGACAATGGGCGACCCTTGCGGGTCGCCCATGTCTCTAGATGACGGGATGCGATGCCGTGAGGCATGCGCGGCCGGCCGTGGAACTCAGGCTTCGATTTTGTGCTTGTCCTTGAAGGTGCCCAGCGGGAAGACCGGGATCATGTTGTCGGCCAGCCACTTGTGCGCCTCGACGGGCGGCTTGCCCCAGTTGGTGGGACAGATGCACAGCACTTCGACGAACGAGAAGCCCTTGCCGTCCTTCTGGAGCTGGAAAGCGTTCTTGATCGCCTTCTTCGCCTTCATCAGGTTGGCGGGATTGTTGATCGCGACGCGGGTCACATAGGCCGGCGCGTCGAGCACGGCAAGCATCTCGGAGATCTTGATCGGGTTGCCGGTGAGGGACGCATCGCGCCCGTAGGGCGAGGTGGCGGTCTTCATGCCGACGAGGGTGGTCGGAGCCATCTGGCCGCCGGTCATTCCATAGATGGCATTATTGATGAACACTACCGAGATGTTCTCGCCGCGGTTGGCGGCGTGGATGATCTCGGCGGTGCCGATCGCGGCCAGATCGCCGTCGCCCTGGTAGGTGAACACGATCTGATCGGGCCGGCAGCGCTTGATGCCGGTCGCGACGGCCGGGGCCCGGCCGTGCGCGGCGGAGATGAAATCGAGGTTGAAATACTCGTAGGCGAACACCGAGCATCCGACCGGTGCGACGCCGATCGTGCGTTCGGCCAGGTCGAGCTCATCGACGGATTCGGCCACGAGACGATGGACGACGCCGTGGTCGCAGCCGGGACAGTAATGGGTCGGGTTCGCGCTCAGGCTCTGCGGCCGCGAGAAAACTTTCTGCATATGCTTCGCTCCTTCTCTTGCGCGGCGCCGTCAGTCGGGGCGCACGATCTTATCGACTTCGGTGAGGATCTCGAAGTCTGACGGGATGGTTCCGCCGGTTCGGCCGAAGAAGTAGACGGGCACTTTTCCCTCGACCGCCAGCTTCACATCCTCGACCATCTGGCCGCACGACATCTCGACGACGAGGAACTGCTTCGTCTTCTTCGCGAGCTCGGCCACACGGGCGCTCGGGAAGGGCCACAGCGACTTGGGTCGCAGCAGGCCGGCCTTGATGCCCCGTTTGCGGCACTTCTCGACGACGGTCTTGAGGATGCGGCTGATGATGCCGTAGCCGACGAGAATGATGTCGGCGTCTTCGCACTCGTGCTCTTCGACCGACAGGTCTTTCCAGGAGCCTTTCTCGAACTCGTCGCGGATATACTGGTATTTCTGGTACAGATGCCAGTTGTGCTCCTCGAGGTTCTCGACGCTCATGAAGATCGTCGTGACGAGATTGCGCTCTTTCTTGTCGGCGCCGCGATATCCGAGCGCCCACTTCTTGCTGTTGATGTCGTAATCGGTCGGCTCGGGAAGCACGACCGGCTCCATCATCTGGCCGAGAACGCCGTCGCTGAGGATCATGACGGGGTTCTTGAACGTGTCGGCCGCCTCGAACGCCTTCACCGTCATGTCGGCCATTTCCTGGACCGAGTTGGGCGACAGGACGATCAGGTGGTAATCGCCATGGCCGCCGCCCTTGGTGGCCTGGAAGTAGTCGGACTGGGCCGGCGAGATGTTGCCGAGGCCCGGGCCGCCGCGCATCACGTTGACGATGACGCAGGGAAGCTCGGCCGCCGCGATGTAGGAAATGCCTTCCTGCTTCAGGCTGATGCCGGGGCTGCTGCTGCTGGTCATGACGCGGGCGCCGGTGCTGGCGCCGCCGTAGACCATGTTGATGGCCGCGATTTCGCTCTCGGCCTGCAGGAACACTCCTTCGACCTCGGGTAGGCGCTTCGCGAGATACTCGGGCAGTTCGCTCTGCGGGGTGATGGGATAACCGAAATAGTGACGGCAACCGGCCAGGACAGCGGCCTCGGCGAGCGCCTCGTTGCCTTTCATAAGGATCTTTTCAGCCATTGTTCTCTCCGTTTCTGGATGCGTCAGGCTTTGTATACTTCGATAGCCACGTCGGGACAGCTTCGGCCGCACAGCGCGCACGAAGTGCACTTCTCTTCGTTCAGCATTTTCGTCGGATGGTATCCCTTTGCAGACAGGCTGTCGGAGACGCCGAGCACCTTCTGCGGACAGCGGGCGATGCAGATCCCGCAACCCTTGCACAGGTCTTCATTGATTACCCATTTGGGCATGTTGCTACCTCCTGTTCCTTTCCTATGATCCAGGGTGTTTCCCAGTAACGGTCCAGCACGAGGAGCGGCTGTCCGTCATACTCAACCAGATTCGTGGGTGCTTCGTCGGATGGTTGCGCCGCTTTGTGGGGCAACAGCCTGAGGAGCGCCGGCGCCGCGACGGAAAACGCGATCGGCAGGTTCATGCCCGACGCGAAATTCCGGACCTTCTCGAGACCTGCGGCGAAGAGGTCAGGGGTCGTTTCGTTGATAAGATGAGGATTTGCGACGATATGCGTCACCTGGAGCGCCGAAAGTTCGGTGAGGATGTCGAAGCTCCGGCGCATCGTTTCGAGGTTCGTGAACCCAGGCCTGTACGGGTTGATGACGAAATACGTCCGCGCCTTTCTCGCCGCCGCCTGCTGGGCGAGCCGGCCGAGAACACGCAGCCCCAGTTCCCCTCCGCCCACATCGCACACGGCGGCAGTGTCGGAGCTCTGGAGCACGCCGAACGCCTGACCGGGAATCGCCGGCATGTCGTTCGCCGTCACCTGCGCATCGGGCGCGATCAGCTTCACGCCTTCCCGCGTCAGGGCATCACGGAGGTGACGGACGCGGAAGAAGGGGTTGACGATGTCGAGATCGAGCAGATAGGAACGGCCGGGGCCAAGCCTGCGCGCCCGCCGTATGGCAAGATTCAGCGCGAGCTCGGTCTTCCCGGCCCCCAGCCCGCCGATCAGGAATATGACGGCGGCTTCGTCGATCGGCATCGTCATCGTCGGATGCCGTCAGCGGCCGATGTTGCTCAGCAGCTCCTGGAACTTGTCGAACTGCGGCACATCGACGCGCTCGATCATCTCGTGCATCACCAGTTCCATAGTCGTAACGATGGCACCGGCGCGGCGCATCTTCTCGAGCGACACCTTCCAGTCGACCTTGCGACGCGAGCTGGAGGCATCGAGCACGACGTGGACGCGGAAACCGCGGGTCAGCGCATCGAGCACGGTCTGGCAGACCGACACGTGGGTCTCCATGCCGACCACGACGAGCGTGTTGGTGTTCATCGCCTCGAGACGCAGGGTCAG
Source organism: bacterium ADurb.Bin374 (assembly GCA_002068715.1). Next base: position 2,340 of record MWAR01000643.1, on the reverse strand, counting down.
GTCTTCACTTCCGAAGGCGCTGTAGCGGCTGCGTTTGATCGGCTCGAGGCGCGGCATCAGCTTCTTGATCTCTTCGATCGTGCCGCCGAACGTCTGGGGGGCCAGCTCGGTGAGGAGGATGGGCAGACCAATCATGCCGGCGTAGGAAACGAGGGTCTTGATGTTGTTGATCATCGGTTCCTTGCGGTAGATGGGCTTGATGCACTTCTTCTGCACATCGGTGATGAGAAGGACGGCGCCTTCGCGGGTAAGAATGTCGGGGTGTCTCATGGGTGACGGTCTCCTCGCCGATTAAATGGTCAGAGAGTAATTTTTGCCGAAATTGTTGTCCCACAGCAGATCCTGGCCTTCGGGACGATGCCGGACGAGCTGGAAGCAAAAGCGGATCTCGGCGCCCTTCGGGGCCCAGATCAGGCCGTAAAATCTTCGCGGAACGGGCAGACGGCGCATCACGAGAATGCGACCGTTCTGATACAGACGGTCTTTCGCGCGGTAGGGGGCACTGCTGACGGAAAACTCGCTGCCCCACTCGATCCCCTCGGCTTCGAGCTCGGTATCCTGCGCATAGGACCAGTCACCGATGCTCCAGTGGAGACGAACGTTCACCAGCTCGCCGCCGTAATCGACATACTCGATTTCGCGGGGCTGGATCAGCTGGGCGAACATGCTGCTGACGCGCTCCTCGCCGTTCGTATGGTAGGTCTGGAAAAAATAGTGGAAGAGATACTGGTCGTGCCCCTCGAGATGCGTCGGCAGCCTCACGATCCAGGTGCGACGGAGGGGGGACGTGCCCCATTCCGGCATCATGACGAAGGTCTGGGTGCGGCTCCAGTCGGCCGGGAGATTGACCGGGCCGAGCGTCATATTGAAGGTGACCTTCTCGATGCCGTCTTCCTGGTCGATCCATTCCTTGCGAAGGTAGGTGTACCCTTCGAAGGGACGAGTCACCGGCACCTCGACGGCGACGCCATTTTCACCGGCATCGAGGTCGGGGGAAAGCTCCTGGCCGCGGTTGTGTTTCGTGGTGGTCACGCCCATCTCGACTCTCTCCTTGTGGCAAACGGGGCAAGTATATCACAATTCCCCGCCCGCAACCGATCTTTTTGGGGGCGAATACCCAACGCACCGCAGAGGCACAGAGGCACGGAGTTCGAAAATAATTTCTGGCATGTTGAAATCCCCTGAAATCACCACAAAGAAACGAAGACACAAACCATCATTTCTGCACGTTCACTCCGTCCTTCGTGTCTTGGTGTCTTTGCGGTGTATCGTTCTCCGGATTGCTGTGTCTTTGCCCCGCGGCGACGAGAATATCCTGATGTCCTAGTTCGGTGGCTCGGGCGGTTCGCGAACCGCCCCTACAGATATATAGTGTTTGCTTTTTCGTATCTTCGTGTCTGACATGTTGAAATTCGAACGATTCACCGCGGAGACGCTGAGAAGCCGAGGAAAATATCTTAGTACATTTTTTCAATCTCTGCGCCTCTGTGTCTCGGCGGTGAAAAGGTCTTTGTATCTTCGTGGTGAAATTGTCTCTGCGGTGCGTTGTGAGTTCCGCTGGAATCAGCGTTTGAGGGTGTTTTTGGCGGCGGTGATGTCACGGACCATGGCTTCGGCGTCTTTCGCGAGTTTTTCGCCGGGCGGAGCCATGCGCAGAACGCGGTTGAACGCCTCGATCGCCCTGTCGAAGGCGTCATACTGGCCGCCCAGCCCCTTGTCCGTGAGGGCGAGGCCGAGGTGGTAGTGATAATTCGGATCGTTCGGGTTGCGGCTGATGGCGGTGTTGAATTTTTCGATCGCGGCATCGACCTGGCCCTTTTTGTATAACTCGTAGCCTTCGGCATGCAGGGCATCGGCCGGGCTCGAGGCGGAGGCGACGGACCCTGATGGGGCGCTTCCGGCAGCGGCGGCAATCGCGGCGGAAGCGGCGGCGGCCTGCTCGGCGGCGGCGATACGCGCGGCTTCGCGTGCTTCTTCCTCGCGTCTGAGGGCTTCGCGCCGGGCTTCCTCCTCGCGTCTGCGTTTGTCGATTTCGTTCCAGACAACCTGGAGGCGGTCGCCGTATGGCGTCTCGCTGTTGCGCAGGGGCTCGAGAAGCTTGAATGCCTCTTCGACCGCTCCGTTGTAGAACTGGATCATGCCGTAATAGAAGACGGCCTCGGTGTCGCTGGCATTCGCATGGAGTTTCGGCTCGTAAAAGGCGATTCCCTCGTTCAGCAATCCCTTGTCATCCTGTTCCACGAGGGTCTTGTCCTTCGCGACAATCTCGAAATAGATGTCGAGCGCCTTCGCGAGACCTTCGACCGTCCGCGCCTCGAACACGGGGGCGAGCGGCCCTTC
>MWAR01000642.1 GCA_002068715.1 bacterium ADurb.Bin374 | reverse complement strand
TGTGGAAAACAGACAAGAGTGGCTGTCCCTGGGCTTCGCTCTGAAGCCAGCCGGTCAGATGCTCCGCCACCTTGTTCATGATGACGACGTTTCCCTGCGTATCGGTGGTGATGACGCCGTCACCGATGCTGCGCAGCGTCACCGCCAGTCGTTCCTTTTCCGCGGCAAGCGCCGTTTCGGCCAGTTTGCGTTCGGTGATGTCCTGCGCGATCTCGACGACGCCGACGACGTTATTATCCTCATCGAGAATGGGCTCACCCCCTTCGTCCCAGATTCTGCCGTCGGGGGTATGGACGATGATATGCTCAGATTTTCCGGTCTGGATGGCCTTGAGCGATGGGCAGTTCGCGCACGGTTTCACGGAATCACCCCAGAAGGAATAGCACGGGCGACCGACCATCTCGCAGGGCTGTTTATCGACGGACTGCGCGGCCGCCTTGTTCGACCAGAGAATGTTCAGGTTCGTGTCGACCAGGGCGATATTGGTGGTGATGCCGTCAAGGATGGCTTTTTTCTGAGCTTCGCTCGATCGCAGCGCCTCCTCAGCCTTCTTTCGTTCGGTGACGTCGATGAAACTGACCAAAACCTCAGTTATATTTCCATGGCTATTTTTTGCAGGAAAGCAATTGAGCATCACCCAGACGATCTCGGCCGTATCTGCCCGGCGAATTCCCACCAGCCGATTCTTGATCGGCTCCCTCGTTTGCAGGATCTGATGCACAGGGTAGTCTTCGATCGGTATCGGCTTCCTCTCTTCATTCACCAGTTTCCATGGCGGATCATCAGGCGCCACTCGTTTCACCTGGTCGCTGTTCACCCCCAACAGTTCCTGTGCCCGCCGGTTGATCATGAGAATGGAAATGTCCGGCGCATGAACGATGACCCCGGCTTCGAGGCTCACCAGGAGATTGCGATACCGCTCTTCGCTCCTTCGCACCGCCTCTTCCGCCAATTTGCGTTCGGTGATATCCCAGAAAATGCCGATCACGCCCAATACGCGGCCGCCGTCCAGAACCGGGCTTTTGACGGTGCGCACCCAGGTTTCCTTCCCGCGCAGGAGGTATTTTTCTTCCAGCTCCTCGGTTTGGCCGGACTCGATGATCCGGATATCATCCTCCCGATATTTCGCGGCGAGCTCGGGCGAAAACACATCTTCGTCGGTCTTCCCGACCATTTCATCCGGTCTCATTCCCAGGTCGACGGCAAGCTTCTCGTTGATCAGAACATACCGAAAATCCAGATCTTTCATGAAAATCTTCTGGGGGATGTTCTCCAGGAGGATCCGACACCTGGCCTCGCTTTCGCGCAGCCTTTTCTCCTCCTGCCTGCGCGTTGCTTCCGCTTCTTCCAGTTCCTGAATTCTTCGCTTCAGGAGAGAAATTTCGTCGAGCAACTCCTGATTCGTCCGGAATGTCCTCTCCATGGAATTCTCCTGGCCAGCTTAACTCTGCGTGAAAGTCACTATATCACACTCCGCGACAGGTTCAGACCCCGACGGACTGTCCCTCCCCTTTACGAGCGTGTTACACTGGCGCAAGGAATCCGGAGGGTATCGACATGAACCGTTCATCCACAGGAGCCGTTTTGCGGCTGATTTGCTCCGTCTGCATGATCCTATTCTGGGGACCCATTCCAGTTTCAGCCGCTGACGCAGGTTTTTCATCGCTCATCGAAAGCGTCATGTCACTCGATTTTCCCAAAATTCGTGTCATGATGCGGGTCTACACGCCAGATGCGACGGAACTGTCGTTCGATGCGTTCAAACTGAGCGAGCGCCAGAGCCTGATTTCGACCTTCACGGTGGAGCTCGTGCGGAAAGAGCCGTATGTCGCCCTCCTGCTCGACCGCTCGTCGAGCATGGAACCGGTCGTCGGCACGGTGAAGGAGTCGGCGGCGGCGTTCGTGAAGGGCATGAGCGGCCCAGCCCGGGTTTCCCTGATCACGTTCGCCAGCGACGTCGACCTCGTGACCGGCTTCATCCGCGAGCAGGAGCAACTCCTGGCCGGCATCGGCAAGATGCGTCCCTGGGGCGGCACGGCGCTGTTCGACGCCCTGTATCAGGCCTGCGAACAGCTTCGTTCGGCCGCCCAGATCGACGACCGCAAGACCATCGTTCTGCTGACCGACGGCCGCGACGAGAGCCCCCAGGGCAAGCCCGGCTTCTCGACGCACGAGGCTGACGAGGTCATCGAGCACGCCCGGAAGAACAACATCCGCGTCATCTGCGTCGCGCTCGGAACGAACATCGACGAGACGTTCCTGAAGAGGATCGCCGGGGAAACGAAGGGCGCCCTGCTCCGAGCTCCGTCGGCCGACAAGCTCGCGGGCATCTTCCAGGCGATCAGCGCACGCATGATGCTCGAACGAAGATATAAAATAAGCTATACAACCCCTTCCCCCGAACGCGACGGCACCCGCCGCGAGCTGACCGTCGCGAGCGAGCTGAAAGGCAGAAAAGATCAGGGCACCGGCTCTTACGTCGCCCCCGTCGATCCCGTCAAGGCCGAGGCACCGGCGGCACCCGCGGGCAAGCGCGAAACCGGCGAGCGCGGCATCGCGATCCGGGACGGCGGCCCCTCTTCCCCCGACATCCGGATGGGCAGCAAGACGATCAGGCATGACGTGAAGCTCGGCCGGGTCGAAGCGCCCGACACCGGAACGAGCGAGGAGATCGCGCACGTCGAGCGGCAGCGGCTCGCCACCTGGACCGATCTCGCTACGGATGCGATGCCGGCCTGGGAGGAATACAAACCGATCGAGGTTTCCCCAGGCGCCTCGGAGCAGGAAAAAGCCCACATCGCCGAAATGAACGCCACCCTCAAAGCGTCGCACGATGCGCACCAGCAGTGGCGCCGCGACTTCACGAACCAGCGGAATCAGGACACCGAGCGCCTCAACAGCGACATGCGCCAGATGCATGACGACCGGCAGAAATCGCACGACCAATTCATCGACGGCGTCAACGCAAACATCGATTCCCTCAACGAATCGAAGCGCGAGATGCACGAAAGCCACCAGCGCCAGGCTGAGGAAAGCTCCGCCCAGACGAACCAGACGCTGGAGAACCTGGAAAAGAGACTGAGCACCGAGTTCCAGGTGCCGGCGGCGCAGGATTGGATGGACCAGGAGCCCACCGAGGAACCCGAGACGACCGAGACTCCAGACACGGACGACGACGATTGAGCCTCTGGAAACCGACACTTGCCATCGCGGCGCTTCTCGAAGCCGCGACGGCTTTCCTGCGGTTCGGCCTCGGCCTCGAGGCGACGCGCGACACCGCGTCGACCGTCGGGCGGCTCACCTTCGGCATCCGCATCCACCACGGCATGATCGGGCTGGCGCTCCTGCTCGTCGCGGCCGTCGTGAACGAAGAAACCTGGAAACGCCGACTGACCGTGCTCGGCGGGGCCCTGGCGTTGTCAGACCTGGTGCATCATTTCG
>MWAR01000641.1 GCA_002068715.1 bacterium ADurb.Bin374 | reverse complement strand
GGGGGCCGCCGTAACCATAGGCGGATTCGCACGCGAAGAGAGGGGACGCGGAAAAGCGCGCCGGAATTTTCCGAAGCAGGAACGGGTAGAGAACTCGGGTTCCGCGAGTTCCTTCGAAGAGAAAGGCCCTTGGCTCGGCCCCGACGTCTCTGGCAAACAGGTCATGCCAGTCGTAGCTGAAATAGATGTCGCGATAGCACGGCGAAAAGCGGGCGAGATGCGCGCTCCACTCTTCGGAAGAGGCAGTGACGATGAGGTTCATGAGCGGCGGGAGAGCTCAGACGTCGGGAGAAGGGGAAAAGCGGGCTGCGTATTCCGTCTGCGCACGCTGGTATTCCGACGGATTGCCGATATCGAGCCAGAATTCGGACAGGGGGAAACAGCCGACCCCGTCCGGATCCCGGAGCGCATGCCTGATGACGTCTGGCATATCGATCGGGCCTTCGTCGGCGATCGATCGGATGACATCTGGCTCGAGGACGTAGATGCCGGCGTTGATCACGAGCTTCTGGGCAGGTTTTTCCTCGATGCCGGCCAGGGCGCCGCCGCTCATGGTGAGCACTCCGTAGGGGATCTGAAAGTTGAATTCCCGCGTGCAGACCGTCAGGCGGCGGCCGGATGCCGCGTGATACTCCAGGAGGTTCCCCAGGTTCACCGAGGTCAGCAGATCGCCGTTCATCAGTAGGACGGGATGGGTGGGAATCTCGGGAAGGAGTCTCAGACCGCCGGCGGTTCCGAGTGATTCCCGTTCTTCGATGACGTGCAGATCGATGCCCTCCGTCGCTAGGGAGCGGAGATACGAGATGATCATCTCGGCCCGGTAGTGGACCGTGACGAAGATCGTATTGATGCCCGACCGCTGTATCTGCCGGATGATCGTTCCGAGGAGAGGCTGATCGCCGACGGGGAGCAGAGGCTTGGGGATGTTGTCCGTCAAGGCGCCAAGCCGTTTCCCGCGGCCCCCAGCCATGACGATTGCCCAGTTCGGCCGAGGACGTTTCGCGATCAGATCCTGCAGGCGTTTCAGGCCCATGACGCGGTTTTGCGCGTCGACGAGCGGCAGATGCTTGATCGACCGCTGCGACATGAGGAAGAGCAGTTCGTCGTCGGGCGTCGAAGCGGCCGCCGTGACGGGCTTCGGATTCATCAGAAGCCTGACGGGGGCGTCGAGCGGCGTGCCGCGCAGCAGACCGCGCCGGATGTCCCCGTCGGTGACCGTGCCTAGCAGGTGGCGGCCGTCGTCGACGATCAGGGCGATCTCGAGGGCTGAGTCGTCGATCGCGCGCAGGGTGTCGAGAAGCGAACTTCCGGCATTCAGCAGAACCCGCTCGAGCAGGGGGGGGAGCTGGGGGAGATCCATGGGATTAGAGTGACTGCGCTTTGAGCAGGCGAAGAATCTCGTCGGCGAACTCGGCGGCGGCTTCGGGGCCGCTGGCGGTGATGATGTTCCCGTCGACAATGCAGGTCCGGGGTTCGTAGACCGCTTCTCCCTTCTCGAGTTCGGCGATCGATGCCCGGTCCTTGAAGACGGTGGCTTTCCTGCCCTTCAGGATTCCCGCCCTGGCGAGCACCGCAGGAGAAATGCAGATGGCGGCCACGGGCTTGCCGGCGTTCGCCATTTCCCGGACAAGCGCGTGCAGGGCTGCGTGACCCCAAAGGTGGGCGTGTGCCCCGGAGCCCCCGACGACTACGAGCGCCGCGAGGTCGGCCGCCTTCAGATCGGAGATCGGGCACGTGGCGGTGGCGAATCCGCCGAGCATGCCGGAGGCCGTTCCGATGCGGGTGCTTGCGATAAGGGTCCGGTATCCGGCTTTTTCGAACGTCGCTTTCGGAACGAACAACTCTTCGTCACGGAACTTTTCCGGCGCAATGACGCAGGCGATCGCTGGTTTCGACATTGGAACCTCCTCGGTATGTTCGGGGTGGCGGATTCCGCCAAAGAACCTCGTGAGAACGGTGCGACGGTCAGGGGCGCGCGCGCCCGAGACCCGCGAAACACGGAGCTTGCGACACTATATATCTATCAATATATAGCAGGCGCATCGTCAGGCGGCCTTTTCTTTCAGGAAGGCAAGAAACGAATCGAGGATATTCAGCTTCGTCAGATACTCCCAGAGGTCGTGCTCGCCCGGCTCGTTCGCGACGATGGTGCGGGTCGCCTGGTCGTATTTCAGGAACGGCGACAGACTCATGGCGCACGCTGAATTCCCGCTGACCAGCGTAGGATCGTTCATGGGAAGATCGAAGTTGACGAGAAGCCGCGTATCGGCCGGAACGGGAGGGCTTTTCATGAAGTCGAGCACCCTGATGCCGGCCGGATCGCTGTATTTCACCACCATTCTGTTCGGAAGCAGGACTTCGAATGATTTCAGCAGTTCGATGGCGCCCTGAAACAGAGGGGTGAAAAGGGCGGCCGGGGCGGCTGACCCCGAACTCAAAGTAGGGATCGTCTTCTGGAAAAAGGCAAGCCGCTCGTAGAGAGGATATACCGGGGGATTTTTCGAACGGAGTACGATCATGAGGGGATACAGGTCTGTTTCGCCGGCGAGCGAATCGAACGCAGGCGCGAGCGATGTGATTAGGGCTGGCAGGTCCACGCGCGCCATTCCCTGCTGAAGCGCCTTGAAGGCGATCCTGTCGGATGTCGGGCCGCGTCGGCCGTAGCCGAAATATGCCGTCAGGAGGGGGCCGGCGATCATGGTCCGGATCCTTGCGTGGAGGTCTCTGATCCGGAGGAGGGTTTGCGGGATATCCGCGTTGGCGGGAAGATCAAGGAACGGTGTCTGGAGGAAGGCGGGAAACCGGATGAGCAGATCCTTCAGTGTCCTGACGGCATCGGCGCACGTTCCGGAGACCGGGCTCTGCGCGCCGGCCACGGGAGAACCCGGTTTTTCCCTGGCGGTGAACTTCTCGACCAGTTGGGCGGCCTCGAAATGACCTTTCTGGGCGAGAAGAACCAGGGTCCGCTTGCACAGGGCGGCCGTTTCGGCATCCTGGTGATCGGCATGCCTGGAAAGGAGTGAGATCAGGTCGGGATTCAAAAAGCTCGAAAGCAGCTTCCCGCCAAGTCTGCAGATCTCAGGATCTGCGTTGTTGAGCATAGCTTCGAGCGCCTCGAGCAGATTCGGGCGGCTGATGCGGCTGATCAGCTGATAGGCTCGCATTTTGAGCGCTGGGGACGGATCGAGGAGGGTCTTGAGGACTTCGGGATACAGCCGGCGGGTGATGACCTGAAGGATTCCTTCGATCGCGTCTTCGCGAATTTTTTCGTTTTCCGCGTTCGCCAGGTCGAGAAGGATGGGTAACCCCTCGGGGAGAGGGTTCTCACGAAGAATATGCGCGATGAGCTGGCGGGCTTCCGGAGATTCGTCTCTGGAACAGTGCCGGACGACGATTTTCGCAAGATCCGCGTCGTTGCGGGTTGCCGCCGCTCTGAGCCCCATCAGGCGTGCCTGCGGATCTGGATTCTGGAGAAGGGGGGCGAGACGCTCCGTCGGAACCTGGCCGGCGCACTCCCTGAAGGAGTTTAACTTTTCGAGGACCTTGAGAGCGAGGGTCTGCAGGGCGGGGTCCTCTTCCCGGCCGAGGTATTCCTCGAGGATGGGGCCGGCTTCGACTTTCGCCTCGTTGTAGATAAGCGCGAGCGCCCGCTTCCGAATGGCCTGATTCGGCTGTGCGAGCGCCTGGCGGATCTGTTCGAGGGTGACGGATGGTTGGTCTGTCATATTCCATTCAGTTTATACACGAGGGTGACCCGGTGTCAAAAGGAAACTGGCGCCGTCGTACTGTTTGACTCACATTGACCCATGTGCTAGGATTTGCCACAACCGGGGTATGCGAATCCCGTATTCAAGATGAAGAGGGCTTTCAATGCCGATCTACGAGTTTTACTGTTCCGATTGCAAAAAGGCCTTCGATGTTCTCTGCTCAATGAAAACTGATTTGAGCACCATCACCTGTGACGCCTGTCACGGGAAAAACGTCAGCAAGAAGGTATCGAACTTCGCAACGTCCGGCGGCACGAAAACGCTGGATCTCGGCGGAGGGGACGCCGGCGGCGGTCACAGCTGCGGAAGCTGTTCGTCGCATTCCTGCGGCAGCTGCGGTCACTGAGCGGCAGGATCCATAGCACGGTAACCAACCCGGCGTGAAACCGGGAATCAACAGTACAGGAAAGGGAGCAACAATGGCACCGATCAGAACCATCATCATGGGCGCGGCCGGACGTGATTTCCACAATTTCAACGTCGTATACCGCGACAATCCGGCGTATCAGGTTGTTGCGTTCACCGCCACCCAGATCCCGAACATCGAGGGGCGCGTGTATCCGGCGAAGCTGGCCGGCAAGATGTATCCGAAGGGCATTCCGATCCGCCCCGAAAAGGATCTCATCGACATGATCCGCAAGGAGAAGATCGACGAAGTCGTGTTCTCCTACAGTGACGTCAGCCATGAGTACATCATGCACCACGCCAGCCAGGTGACCGCCGCCGGCGCCAGCTTCAAGCTGCTCGGCTACAACCAGACCGCGATCGAGCTCTCCGTGCCGGTCGTCTCCGTCTGCGCCGTCCGCACCGGCTCCGGCAAGTCCCAGACGACCCGCCGCGTCGTCACCGCCCTCAAGAAGATGGGCCTCAAGGTCGTCTCTATCCGGCACCCGATGCCTTACGGCAACCTCGAGAAGCAGATCTGCCAGCGCTTCGCCGATTATAAAGACCTCGACAAGCACAACTGCACCATCGAGGAGCGCGAGGAATACGAGCCGCACATCGACATGGGCGCCGTCATTTATTCCGGCGTCGACTACGGCAAAATCGGTGCCGAAGCCGAAAAAGAAGCCGACGTCATCGTCTGGGACGGCGGAAACAACGATTTCCCATTCTACAAGGCCGATCTCAAGGTTGTCGTCGCCGATCCGCACCGCCCCGGCCACGAGCGCGGCTATTATCCCGGCGAAGCCAACTGCTACATCGCCGATGTCGTCGTCCTCAACAAGATCGACTCGTGCTATCCCGACGATCTCCAGGTAGTTCGCGAGAACATCATGATGATGAATCCCGAGGCGGTTCTCGTTCACGGTGCCAGCCCGATCTTCGTCGATCACGGCGAGAGAATCCGCGGTAAGCGCGTCCTCGTGATCGAAGACGGCCCGACCCTGACCCACGGCGAGATGCAGTTCGGCGCCGGATACGTCGCCGCCCAGCGCTACGGCGCCGGCGAGATCGTCGATCCGCGCGACAAGTTCGTCGGTGAGATGGCCAAGGCCCTTCGCAAGTATCCCGACATCGGCGCGATCATCCCGGCTCTCGGCTACAGCGGCAAGGAAGTCGCCGACCTCGAGAAGACCGTGAACTCGGTCGACTGCGACCTGGTCATCTCGGCCACCCCGATCGACCTGACCCGCGTCATCAAAATCAAGAAGCCGCACCTGCGCGTTCGCTACGAACTCCAGGAAATCGGCGAACCCAACATGGACCAGCTGATCCACCAGTTCGCGATCAAACACAAGCTTCTCAAAAGCTCCAAGAAATAATAAATAGCTAAATATATAACACCGGGAATTCCCACGCGGGAGTTCCTGGTGTTTTTTATCGCCGGGCAGACCAGAGGAATTCACGCCACCGGATTCGCCGGCTTCGACAGATAGACGGAGCGCGCGACATTTCCATGGAACACACGGGGAGGGGAAAGGAGGCGGGGCCCGCCAGGGGGATTA
>MWAR01000640.1 GCA_002068715.1 bacterium ADurb.Bin374 | reverse complement strand
GAGGTGCTTTACGAGCCCGATCCCTCGATATCGGCCGCTGCCGCCGATGCGCTGGGCCGGATTGGCGATCCTCGCGGCATCGAGCCCTTGCTCGAAATCACGCACAGGAACGATATCCGTCTCCTTCAGGAAATCGAGGCTTCCGGATTTTCCCGCGATGCCGTTTCCAAGAGCACGCGCAAGGATACCGAAAAAGCAGAGGGGAGCGAATCGAGAGATTTGGCTGTCATTCCCGAAGTGAACCCCTTCAAATACCGCGAACTCACCGTCTTCAAGATCGATCTTCTGCCGAAGGAGTATTTCCAGGCCGACGGCACGCCGATTCCCAGGCGCGACCTGGTCATGAAGGGGCTCAAGGACAACGACCAGCAGCTCCGGAAAATGGCCGCGAAAGCGGCGATCGGCATCCATGATCCGGAGGTCATCCCGACCCTCGTGGAGGCGCTCCAGAACCCGTATGAGGTCGAGTCGGTCAGATACCTCGCCGCAGAAGCGCTCGGTGACTCGGGCGACGAGCGTGCCGGAACGCCGCTTCTGAAAGCGCTGAAAGACGAGAACGTCGCCGTCAGATACTCGGCTGCCGCCGCGTTGAGCAACATGCGCGACGAGAAAACCGTCGGCGCCCTGATCGACGCGTTGAACGACGACAACGAGTTCGTGCGTTCCTCGGTCGCCTACGCCCTCGGCACCATCGGCGACAGGCGGGCCATGGAGGCCCTTCTCGGCAAGATCGACGACGGCAGCGAAGTGGTGCGCTTCTCGGTCGGCAAAGCCCTCGGCGGACTCGGCGGGGAAGAGATCATCGGCGAGCTCGACAGGCGGCTCGACACGGCAAACGACCGGTTCAAGCGTGCTCTCATCGACGTGGTGTCGCAGATCAAGAACGAAAGCGCCGTGCAGCTGCTCAGAAAAGCCCTCCGGGATCCCGACTCCGAAACATGCTACAAGGCCTCGCTGGCTCTCATGAACGTCGACGACGTCGATGTGCTGGACGATCTGATAGAAGCGTCCCGCCGTCTCGACCAGGAACTGATCACCTGGTTCCAGAACCAGGACAAACTCGGGAATATTCCTCCTCTCGAGCCCTCCCCGGGCCCGACCAAACCGAAAGAACGTCAGGGCGGGGATGCGTCGAGCAAATTCAGCAGCCTCCAGTCGGAACTCGGGGGCGGCGACTCGATCGAGAAACTCGAAGCGGCTCTCCGGCATGAAAGCCCGAACGTCCGCGGCTGTGCGGCGAACGCCCTCGGTGATTTCGTCGGGATGGAGGCTGGCGTCCTCCTGCTCGAGGCTTTGAACGACAAGCACGAGTATGTCCGGTCATGTGCGGTCGCGGCCCTGGGGAAGAGACGCGATCCGGAAACGCTTGACAATCTTTTGAAACTCCAGGACCCGTCCGAGGATGTCCGATACTCGATCGCGAAGGCCCTGCCGGTTTTCGGCCGGAAGGCCGAGATCTTTTTCGCCTTGAATAAGATGATGGAGAGCGATCCCTCCCGCGACGTGCGCAGGGCGGCGAGGATGTCGCTCGACCAGATGAAAAAGGAAAGCGAGGCCGAGGAAGCGCAGAATGAAGTCAGAAACGTTTGAACAGGCCGTAGAACGGGTATACGCCTTCCACACGAAGCGCGCGCCCGGAATTTATATCGGCGTTGCTATGGTTCAGTATGCGATCGAAGCCCTTGGCGACGAAAACAGGGAAAAGCTGAACGCCGTCTGCGAAACTTCGACCTGCCTGCCCGACTGTCTCCAGGTGCTCGTCGGATGCACCGTCGGCGTCAGATATCTCAAACTGCGCGAGGAGATCGGCAGGTATGCCTTCTCGCTGTTCAACCGGAATACGGGAGATGGCGTCCGGGTCTTCATCGACCTCGACAGGATCGATCCCGGGAAGACGCCTGAATTGTATCGCTTTTTCTATAGAACGAGGCACGTGCCGGACAACCGCTCTCGCGAGGAGTCGGCGAAAAAGGTCGTCGAGGAGTTCTCGCGCGTCGGGAGGAACGTTCTCGGCCTCCAGCGGGTGCAACTCCTCAAATACGGGAAAGAAGATATCCTCCCGGCGAAACGTTGTCCGAAGTGCCGCGAGTCGTTCCTCGCGCGAAGCGAAACGCAGGAAACGTGCGATGTCTGCTCCGGTGATTCCGCATACTATACGCTGAAACCCTGAAATGAAACGATATCTTCTTCCTGCTCTTCTGTCGGGATTTCTCGTCGCTTGCGGCCCCGTTTCGGCTCTGGTGGAAACGGAACCCCGGATCGAAGAACTGAAGGCGGAAAACGCTCTGCTGCGCGCCAGAATCGAGGCTCTCGAAAAGGCCTTCGGCGAGATCAGGGAAAAATTGTCGGATCGGACGGATGCCGCCTCGGCATCGGAGGCGACAAAACAGGTATCCCTCGCGGCGACCGCCGTGTCTGTAAGGCCGTCCGTTGCATCGAAATATCCCGTCGATGTTTATGGATATCTCAAGCTCGACATGGCCTGGGACACGTCGCGGACCGATACGGGCAACTTCGCCAGATGGGCTCTTTCCGACAGCGTCGTCGCGCCAGACGACCGTCAGTTCAGTCAGACGGTAAACCAGACTCGGTTCGGTCTGAACTTCAAGGGTCCCGATGAAGGCCGGGCGAAGGTCAGCGGCCAGTATGAGATCGATCTGTACGGCGGGGGCGCCGAGAACAGCGCCATGGTCCGCACCAGACACGCGTTTTTCCAGGTCGACTGGCCCGGCGAGGTGAGCTTGCTGATGGGTCAGACGTGGGATCTCGTGGGGCCCCAGAATCCCAACACCCTCGACTACACCGTCGCCTGGCAGGGCGGAAACCTGGGATTCCGTCATCCACAGCTACGCGTGACCAAGGGGATCGAGGCGGGTGATTGCCGTCTCGTCTTCCAGGCAGCCGCATCCAGGAAGATCGGCGATGCAACGACCTTCGGCTCATCTCCCGATACAGGTGCGGATTCCGGTTCGCCGGCACTTCAGGGCCGGATCGGGTATACGTTTCCGACCGGAAAGGGCCTGAAAAGCACCATCGGCGTCTGGGGCCACGACGGAAGCGATGAATACGACTACGACGCCGCCGGCAACAGCGTTGCCGTCAGGAGCCATTCGAAAGGCGTAGACCTGGCCATTGCGTTTTCAAAGACGCTCGCCATCAAAGGCGAGGTGTGGGAAGGGAAGAACCTCGACGAATACCAGGGCGGCATTGCCCAGGGGGTGATCGTCACCGCCGCGACGGGAACCGTCGCCGTCCCGGTCATCAACAGGGTCGTGAACAACGCCTCGATTGCCGGCCTGGGGCGCTTCGTCGACGCCGTCGGCATGAAAAGCAGGGGCGGCTGGTTCGAGCTGAACGCCGGTCCGTTCGCAGCGTGGCGATACAATATCGGGTTCAGCTACGACGACCCGGACGATGACCTGCTTCCCAACGGATCCCGCACCCACAACCGTCTTCGCTGGATCAACGCCATGTACGATCTCAACGCCGCCGTCCAGATGGGCCTCGAATACATGCGCCTCGAAACGGAGTACAAGAATCGCCTCTCCGGTGCCGACACCCGTCTCCAGACGAGCTTCATCTACAAGTTCTGAAATCACGTCGGTCGATATGAAAAACCCGCCGGAAGGCGGGTTTTTCATATGGAGAATTCGATATTTCATCTGCGCAATCTGCGGATTGCGTTCTCGATGCCCCGGAGGCCGATCGTTGATGCGGGTCAGCCGTCCTCGACCTTGAGAACGGCCATGAACGCTTCCTGGGGTATCTCGACATTGCCGACCATCTTGAGACGGCGCTTGCCTTCCTTCTGTTTCTCGAGGAGCTTGCGTTTTCTCGAGATGTCGCCGCCGTAGCACTTCGAAATGACGTCTTTTCTATATGGTGCGATATTTTCACGGGCGATGATCTTCGCCCCGATCGCCGCCTGGAGGGGAATCTGAAACTGGTGCCGGGGAATCAGCTTGCGGAGTTTCTCGATCATCGATCGGCCGCGGCGCTCGGCCCGCTCGCGATGCGTCAGGAACGAAAGGGCATCGACTGGCTCCGAGTTGATGAGGATGTCGACGC
>MWAR01000639.1 GCA_002068715.1 bacterium ADurb.Bin374 | reverse complement strand
CCGCTTGAGCGCGGGCGGTTCCGAGGGTCTGACGGCCGAGCAGATCAGAGAACGGCTGAGTGGGCTGACGGAGAGCTTGAAAAGCAGCCGAGAGCGCCAGTCCATGCTCTTCCAGAGGCTCGAGAACGTGCGAAACCGGCTCCGCTAAGGATACGAGGAGAAAAATATTTTCGAAGGGGCCTTGACAGGCCGGTTTCGAATAAGTAGGCTTGTTGCATCAGTTCTCAAACCCCAATTTTTACCAGGAGGATCCACCAAGTGAAGAAGATCGAACTCGTGCGGGAAATCGCCAAGAACACCAATCTGTCCCAGACCCAGGCCACCCAGGCTCTCGACGCCACCCTCGACATCATCAAGACCGCCATGCGGAAGCACGAAGAAGTCCGCCTCGTCGGCTTCGGCTCCTTCAAGGTCGCGACCCGCAAGGCCCGCACCGGCATCAACCCGCAGACCAAGAAGACCATCAAGATCCCGGCCACCAACGTCGCTCGCTTCGTTCCCGGCAAGGATCTGAAGGAAACCATCAACACCAACCGCCGCTGATACGCGAAAACATGCGGCCGGCACCCGTTCTGGGTTGCCGGCCGTTTTCTTTCTGTTGCCTTGCATGCCCCGGTTCTATACAATAGGGACACCATGAGCACGCAAAAGAAACGACTTGGCGATATCCTCATCGATTGCAATCTGATCAACGGTGACCAGCTGAAGCAGGCGCTGGGGTATCAGAAAGAGAAGGGTCTCAAACTCGGAGCGGCCCTCACCGAGCTCGGCATCGTGTCCGAAGACGACATCATCTGGGCGCTCGGAAACCAGCTCAACATCTCGTTCATCCACCTGAACGCCGACATCGTCGAGCCGGCCGCCGTGAAGCTCGTCCCGGCCGAGTTCGCTCGCGAGTTCCGGCTGATGCCGCTGTATCAGGCCGGAAACCAGCTCAACATCTGCATGGTGGATCCGCTCGAGTCCGAGGCCATCGAAACGCTGGCGGCGCGCCTCAGCATGCAGGTGTCGGTCTCGATCTGCACGAAGTTCGATTTCGAGCAGACCTACACCGCGATCTACGGGCCGCTCGACGCGGGCGAACGCATGACCGGCGACCTGCCGCCCACGCCGGCGGAGCCAGTCGGTGAAAAGGGCGACCGGGGTATTCCGAAAGGTCTCGAGGCGCCGGAAAAAATCATCAACTATATTCTGGGTCAGGCGATCATCAACCGTGTCGACCGCATCCACTTCGAGCCGTCGGAAAAGGGTGTCATCATCCGGTTTCGCACCTGCTCCTGCCTGACGCGCAAACTCGAGATCCCGATCAAGGTCCACCAGGAAGTCATCTCGAAACTCAAGGTGCTCTCGCAGGTCCCCGTTCCGAGCGGCGGCGCCGCCCCGGTCATGGCCGTCGGCCATTTCCGCGTCTCGGTCTCGGGCCGGTGGGTGAACGTCCAGTCGATGTTCTACCCGACCGTCAACGGCGAGATGGTTATCCTCAAGCTGAACGACTTCAGCAATATCAATATCCAGATCGGCAAGGGCGGCAAGGCGGTGCTAGACGAGATCGTCGGGTTCGTGCACGCGAACCATGGCATCCTCTATATAACCGGGCCGCGCGAGTCGGGGCGCACCACGACGCATTACTACGTGTTGAGCAGCTTCGACGTCGAAAAGAAGAAAATCGTCACCGTCGAAGAGCCCGTCCAGGCGAACCTTCCCCAGATCACCCAGATCCAGATCGGCCAGAACGGCATCGGAACCATCAAGGAGGGCCTCGAGCTCGCCTTGCTGCTCGATCCCGACGTCGTCTACATCGATCATCCTGGCGATCAGCCGATCGCCGAGGAGCTGGCGTTTGCCGGGCTGGGCGGGAAGACGATCCTGACGTCGTTCATGGCCTACGACGCGCCGAGCAGCGTCGTGCGTCTGCTGGAAAAAGTCGCGGACCCCGTCGTCATCGCCAGTTCCCTCTGCGGCTTTCTGTCGCAGCGCCTGATCCGGACGCTGTGCCCGCAGTGCAGGAAGCCCGGAACGCTTCCGCCGGAAATCGCCGAGCGGATGCACCTGCCGACCGAGCCGAGCGTCTTCGAGGCCGTGGGCTGCGACGCCTGCCACCAGACCGGATACGCCGGCCGCACGCTCGTCACCGAGTTCCTGCCCACGTCGCCGACCTTGCGGCGCATGATGATCGGCCGCCAGAGTTATCAGGAGTTCTATCAGTTCGCCCGCAAACAGGAGATTCCGACCCTGGAAGACCGCACGCTGGCTCTCATCGCGAGCGGGGAGACAAGCGTGGACGAGTTCCTGCGCCTGTTCTGAGAGTTGTAAACCATGAGCGATAACGACAGTTTCTTCAACAAATTTTTCGGAAGCGGTGACGGCACCCAGAAGCCTCCTTCGGTGCCGGGCACACCGGCCCAGCCGCCGGCCGCGCCCGTTTCGCCGCCATCGTCGCCGGGCGTGCCCCGCCCGCCGTCTCCTCCCGGCGCGCCTTCGTCGGCCGGGATTCCCCGTCCTCCGGGCATTCCCCCGTCGACCGGCGTTCCACGGCCTCCGGCATCGCCATCGACAGGCATACCGGCATCGAGCGGCGTTCCCCCGCTGACCGGCGTTCCCCAGGCACGGCCCGCGCCTGCCGCGCCAGTGGCGCAGTCGGAAGAGCATCGACCAAGACGTGCCGCCCAGATGGATAGCGAGCAGTATGCCATCACCGACCTGCTTCGTCTGATCGTCGACAAGAACGGATCGGATCTTCATCTCACGGTCGGTTCGCCGCCGATGATGCGGCTCCAGGGCAAACTCTGGCCCACCGACCTTCCGCCGCTCACCACCAAGGACACGAAGCGGCTGATCTTCGAGTTTCTAAACAACGACCAGCGCGATCGCTTCGAACGCGAACTCGAACTCGACATTTCCTACGAACTCCCGGAAGTCTCCCGCTATCGCTGTAATATCTTCAACAACCGCCTCGGCATCGGGGCCGTCTTCCGCGTCATTCCATCGAAGATCAAGACCGTGGCCGATCTGAAGCTCCCTTCGATTCTTTCCGACCTTGCGCGGCGCAACAAAGGGCTGATTCTCGTCACCGGGCCGACCGGCTCCGGAAAATCAACGACGCTTGCGGCGATGGTCGACCAGGTCAACGACGAGCGGCAGGACCACATCCTGACGATCGAGGACCCGATCGAATTCGTCCACAAGCACAAGCAGTGCATCGTGAACCAGCGTGAGATCGGCGTGAACACCAAGTCGTTCGCCGCCGCCCTGCGATCGGCTCTCCGCGAAGACCCCGACGTCATTCTCGTCGGCGAAATGCGCGACTACGAAACGATCTCACTCGCCGTCACGGCGGCCGAAACCGGCCACCTCGTTTTCGCCACGTTGCACACACCGTCGGCCGCCCAGTCGGTGGACCGCGTCGTCGACGTCTTCCCCGCGCACCAACAGGACCAGATTCGCACCCAGCTTGCCGACGCGCTGGTCGGGATCGTAGCCCAGCAGCTCATTCCGACGATCGACGGCATGAGCCGCGTCTGCGCGCTCGAGATCCTGGTGAACGTGCCCGCCGTCGCCAACCTGATCCGCGAGAACAAGACGTTCCAACTCACCTCGATCATGCAGACCAGCAAGCAGGTTGGCATGCAGACAATGGATCAGGCCCTGACGGACCTCGTGAAATCGCGGAAAATCGCGCCCGAAGAGGCCTATCGCCGCGCTTTCGACAAGAAGGCCTTCGAACAGTACAAACCCCGCTGACCGCGTCGGTTCATCACTGAATTCTCAAGATCGTTCACCACGGAGACACAGAGACACGGCGTTCCTCATAAAAGCTCTGTGACTCTGCGGTGCGTTATTTCTTTGTTGCGGTTCGTTATTGCATTGGGGATTGGCCTGATGTAGACTGCATCCTTCCATTTCAACGCTTCAGTCGCAGCCGTCGGAGGTTTTTCATTTTGTGAGTACCATACAATTTCAGTCGCGTTACGATCCGTCGATGATACGCAATGTCGCCATCATCGCGCATGTCGACCACGGGAAAACGACCCTGGTCGATGCCATGATTCGCCAGTCCGGATTGTTCCGCGAAAATCAGCAAATCGCCGAACGGTTCCTCGACAGCAACGATCTCGAGCGCGAGCGCGGGATCACGATTCTCGCCAAGAACATGTCGCTCGACTACAACGGCGTGAAAATCAACCTGATAGATACCCCCGGGCACGTGGATTTCGGGGGCGAGGTTGAGCGTGTCATGCAGATGGCCAACGGGTGTCTCCTCGTCGTCGATGCGTTCGAGGGCCCGATGCCCCAGACCCGATTCGTGCTGAAAAAGGCCCTGGCGGCCGGACTCAAGCCGATCGTCGTCATCAACAAGATCGACCGGCCCGATGCCCGCCCCGAGGAAGTCGTCGACGAGGTGCTCGATCTGCTGATCGACGTCGGCGTCGAGGATGACGCCCTCGACTACCCGATGCTGTTCGCGTCGGGCCGCTCCGGATACGCCTGCCGGAAGCTCGATGATCCGAAAGACAGCATCAGGCCGCTGCTCGAAGCCATCGTCGAGTTCGTGCCGCCGCCGACCGGTTCACAGGAAAAACCCGGCAAGATGCTCGTCACGACGCTCGACTACAACGACTACGTCGGTCGTATCGCGATCGGCCGCGTGTTCGACGGGTTCCTCAAGATGAAGTCCGATGTCTGGCTGCTGCACGAGGGCCAAACTCCGCGGCCGTCGAAAATCGTCCAGTTGTATGGCTTCCAGGGAGTGCGGCGTATCGAGATGCCTGAGGTCGGCGCCGGCGATATCGCCGCCGTCGCGGGGCTGGCGAACGTGTCGATCGGCGACACCATTTCGATCACCCCCGAAGGCGACGCGCTGCCCGTCATTCCGATCGACCAGCCGGTCATCTCGATGCTGTTCGCGCCCAACCAGAGCCCGCTGGCCGGCCGCGAAGGGAAGTTCCTCACCGCCCGACAGATCCAGAGCCGTCTGATGAAGGAGCTCGAGACGAACGTCGCGATGAAGGTCGAGCCGACCGAGTCGCCCGACACCGTGAAGGTATCGGGCCGCGGCGAGCTTCATCTCGGTATTCTCATCGAGACGATGCGTCGCGAGGGATACGAGGTGCAGGTGTCCAAACCCCAGGCGATCATCACGAAGGACGAGAACGGCAATCTGCTCGAGCCGATCGAAGAACTCACGATCGATCTTCCGGAAAACTACGTCGGCGCCGTCATGGAAGTGCTTGGGCCGCGTCGCGCGATCATGGAGAGTTCGAAGAAACTCCCCGACGGCACGCTGCGCCTCATCTTCAGCGCGCCCGCGCGAGGCCTGCTCGGCTTCCGGTCGGCCCTGCTGACGATCACGAACGGCACCGGCGTCATGAATCAGTGTTTCAAGGCCTACGAGCCCTACCGGGGCGACATCGCAGGCCGACGGGTCGGCGTCATGGTCGCGATGGAAGCCGGCACCTCGACCCAATACGCGATCGAAATGCTCGTCGAGCGCGGCACGCTGTTCTACGGACCGGGCGAGGACATCTACGTCGGGCTGGTCGTGGGGGAGCGTCCTATAGCAAATGATATGTATGTGAACATCGTGCGCGCGAAGCATCTCACGAACGTTCGCAGTTCGACGAAGGAAGAATTGACCCACATCGCGCCGCCGCGACGAATGTCGCTCGACCAGGCCCTCGAATACGTCGCCGACGATGAGTGGCTGGAAGTCACGCCTGGCGCCGTCCGCATCCGCAAGCGCGAGGTCGACTACAAGCGCCGCGGCTGAGAAGCCTCGAAAGAAGATACGCTCATCACAAAGGGCACGGGTGCGAAGGCTCCGTGCCCTTTGTGATGAGCGTCTGTGAACTTCGTTTCGAGAACCAGCCGGCAGATCATGCGGATGGCTGCAGATGCGATATGAATGCGTGGTATTCCCAGAGAGTGGGGCTATCACACGTTCTCCAACGGAGAGACACAAAAAGAGACAAGAAAAGATAAAAAGTATTTGACAGGTAGGGAATCTTTAAATATATTAGGTTTACTGAGTGACTGATTCTTTGACAAGCGAACTGGTAGCCGCAAGGCGTATACTTTCGGGCTCCGGCCGGTCCTTGAAACGGGTGTCCGAAGCGGGTTTTCTATCGTTCGGTGACGTTCGTGCCAAACCCAAGGGGAAACAATAACCCAGGTATCCCACAGGTCCTCACCGAAAGCATACGTCAGAAGGCAAAAACTTCAAGAGGGGAGGACATCCCTCACCGGATGTCCATCGTCGTCCGCAGAAGAACCCTGCAGCGGGTCCGAACCGCATGAGGGGGTGGTGAACCCAGGGCGGTCGATCGAGCAAAACCCTGAAGGAGAGAAGGCCACGAGAGCTGCTTCGCCCTTGGTGAGTGAAATCGTCGAGTGTTCTCGAAGCGCGCGTGATCGGGAGTAAAGCTCCAGGATAGGCCCAAGTCCAAGATGGAAGCCGGCTGTTTTCGGACAGCGAGGTGCCTGGTGGTGATGTGATCGAAGTGGGTAAGACCCTTCGGTCGGGCGGGTGGTGCCGCCGGCAACACCAGGAAGGAAACCATGAAGGACAGGTAACGATGAAGGAGCAAGGGTCTGGAAAACGGTATCCATATCGATCACGAGTCATGCTCTGAAGGCCCCAACCCTAGGAGTGCCTGCGGGGTGGAATAAACCCGCGAGCCGTCCAAGATGGTATCTCTGTCAGGAGGTTGAGAAAGCCTGCAGATGGAGAGCGTCGGGCCTGAAAACCCGGTCGTCCCGTCCGACGGTGATGGCGCTGAAAGGGACAAAACCCAGGGAGATTCCGGCAGTCCGGCCGGTGTCGACCGATGATCAAACCTTGAAGTCGGCTGAAGCTCACAAGAGGATGTCTAACACTTGCAACCGCGGGTGTTGTGGCTGTGTCGAGGGCCTCGAGGACGTCGAAACGTCTGAGGCTTGGCGTAATCAATGCGCGTCATAGCGCAGCCATTCCAAAACTCTATAGAGCAGGTAACGACAAGAAGGGATGAAACGTGGCGGTAACGTTGCGTTTCCATCGTCGGTCTATTTGATCTCCAGTAGGGAAAGCCAGTTCGCACTGATCTCTGATGAGGTCACTCAGTCTTTTTAGCTCATTTTTCGCCCCGCACTGAGTGCGGGGCGTTTTTGTTTCCTCCGCATTTTCTGTGGGAACTCGGCGTCTTCACCAACCTTCTCTTGGATTACCGCTGTGATCAAGGTGCTCTGGGATGGTGTGGGATGTCTTGTCAGCCTGCATCACGAGGTATGGCAGGACGACGTCAGGGGCGCCCCCATTCGAGATGGCGGATTTTTGGAATACCGCCTTCATCCGAGACGATAACGGTCACTGCTTCGGCGAAAGGGCGATGGCACAGCAGGCGGCGAACATCATCAGGCGACGGATTACGCGCCCGGGCATCGAGGCTTGCAATCGAAGCGCACGGTGAGTTTGTCGGCGTCGCACTCCCCGATGCCGACATCGGTCGTCGCGTCGGAAAGATGATCGATGACGGTGTCTTCAAGCCCTCCGTCAACGAGATAGGAAAAGAACTTCCCGGCCATTTCCTCGGCCCGTTTCCCTTCGAACGTGATCGTGACCTTCTTCATGGGATCTCCCTTCATGAAAAAAATTCTAAAATATAAATATTACCATATAAAGGCATGAAGCGCTCCGAGCGACTGTCAGCGCCGTGGCGGTGCGGCGGAGGGACCGACGGCTTGTTCGGAGTCACGAAACACCCGGGTGTTCGCGGATTCAAGCTTCAGAGCCGTTTCGAAGATACCGGCAGCTTCCTCATCCCGTTTCTGCCGGCCGAGCTCGCTTCCTTTCTTCAGAAGCTTCGCCACGGACTCAGCCTGAACGGGTCCCGTGTCGGCCACGGTCAGGGCAGAAGTGATGATGCCAGCCATCACCTGTTTCCCTCTGCTTCTCTGCATACGATCCTCCTGAACGGTTGAAGCCGTATCCGTGATGATACATCCGGTCAGGATGCGCTGCGAAGAACATTCTTGGATGAAAGCGCACCCCCCATCACCGCGGGGCCGGCGATGGGGGTGTATTTTGAGGGGGACTCATTGATTC
>MWAR01000638.1 GCA_002068715.1 bacterium ADurb.Bin374 | reverse complement strand
TCGTTCCGCCAGATCATCCGGTGCACCCCATCGTCGCTCGAGTTCCCGGTGTTCGCCGACGGGGCCGGCAATGCAGGTCTGGTGCGTTACGAGATCATCGGGAAGAACGTGCAGAGAACGTTCGGCAGCGAAGCGCCCCGGACGCTGGTCACGGATTCCCTCGCCAGCCTGACCTGGACGCTTTTCCAGGACGGCGACCACCCCGTGTCAGGCTTCCAGTCCGGCCGGATCTGGGTCCACGTCGAAGGCATGTTCGGCCGAAACGACCAACAAGGCCGGGTCATCGGCTCTGTCCCGATTTCGACAAACCTGTTCCCCGTCCGGTGGAACCGCATGGTCCAGAGCCATCCCCAAAACTGAGGAATACGGCTTCATCCCAGAGAACACAAACATCTGTATCATGGCATGTTGAAATTCGAACGATTCATCGCGGAGACGCTGAGACGCCGAGGGAAATATTTTCGTATATCTTATTCATCTTGTTTCAATCTCTGCGCCTCTCCCCCTCTGCGGTGAAAAGGTCTTTGTATCTTTGTGATGAAAGATTCTCGGTGTCCTCGCGATGATGCAATTTATCGGCATATCTGGTACTGTGCCAGTATCTCTCATATTTTGGGATCGAACAGCCGACATACGTTTCATGCGCATGCCGCTCCCGGGAAGTTCAACCGGGAGCGCATTTTTTCGGCAAAGATCACCGCCACGTAAAGGACCTCGTTCATGGAATCGATTCGCGATATCTTCAAAATCGGCCACGGGCCGTCCAGCAGCCACACGATGGGCCCTCGCAAAGCCGTCGAGCAGTTCCGGGCACGCCATCCAGAGGCGGCCGGCTTCACCGTGATTCTTTACGGAAGCCTCGCGGCAACCGGGAAAGGGCATCTGACCGACCAGGCCATCATCGACGCCTTTCGCCCAACGCCGGTCGAGATTCTCTGGCAGCCCGACACCGTCCTGCCCTTCCATCCGAATGGCATGGAGTGCATTGCCCGGGACGGCGAAGGTCACGAGATCGACCGGTGGCGCGTTTTCAGCGTCGGCGGCGGTTTCCTGCGCGAGGAGCATTCGCCCGAGGCCGCGCCGATTCAGGTGTATCCGCACAGTTCGATGCGCGAAATCCTCGAGTATCTCGACGAGAACGGCATCTCGTTCGCCGATTACGTGAAGGAACATGAATCGGCCTCGATCTGGGACCACCTGGCGACCGTCTGGGAAACGATGAAAGCGACGATCAAGCGCGGGCTAGAAGCCGAAGGGGTGCTGCCCGGCGGCCTGCGCCTGCCGCGGAAAGCCGGTATGTATTTCACCCGGGCCCGCAAGCAGAGCGATCTTCTGCAGAAAAACAGCCTCGTCTTCGCCTACGCGTTGGCGACGTCGGAGGAGAACGCGGGCGGCGGTCAGGTCGTGACCGCGCCGACGTGCGGTTCGGCCGGGGTCCTGCCGGCGGTGCTGTATCTGTTGCAGCGGCTCGACCACCTGTCGGACGCCCGGATCGTCCGGGGGCTCGCCGTCGCGGGGCTGATCGGGAACATCGTGAAGACGAACGCCTCGATCAGCAGTGCCGAGGTCGGCTGTCAGGGCGAGATCGGCACGGCCTGCGCCATGGCGGCCGCGGCCGCCTGTAAACTGTGGGGCGGTACAGCCCCCCAGATCGAGTATGCGGCCGAAATGGGCCTCGAGCACCATCTCGGGCTGACATGCGACCCGGTGGCCGGCCTGGTGCAGATTCCCTGTATCGAACGCAACGCGATGGCTGCGGCGCGCGCCATCGATTGCGCCAGCTACGTGCTGATGTCGGACGGCCGCCACCGCGTCTCGTTCGACCAGGTGGTCGTCACGATGCGCGAGACCGGCATGGACCTGCAGAGCCACTACCGCGAAACGGCCGGCGGCGGCCTCGCCAAGCACGTCGATGGCCTCATGCGCCGCTGCCGCCCCATCGAAAAAGCCGCCGGCTGACGTTTCCGCCGCAAACCGAAAAGGAAACGATCCACAGATTTCACAGATGACGCAGATTTCTATCAAGAGCATATCCGAGTCATCTGCGGTATCTGCGACATCTGCGGATCGTCGTTTCCGGGTTTTCCCAGCCTGAGCGGGGGTTGACCGGGAGGCGGGAATGGGCTACCACATGGACAGCCGATTTTCGGAGGAGTTGCCATGAGCGTCACGCCCGCCTCTTCGCATTGCCGTCTCATCTCGACCGAACTCAACCTGCGACCGACGCAGGTCGAGGCGGCCGCCGCGCTGTTCGGTGAAGGCGCGACCGTGCCGTTCATCGCGCGGTATCGCAAGGAGAAAACGGGAAGCCTCGACGAAGTCGCTCTTCAGACGATCCGCGACCGGCTGGAACAGCTCGCCGAGCTGGACAAGCGGCGCGACTCGATTCTCGGCTCGCTGACCGAGCGCCAGCTGCTCACGCCGGAGCTCGAGTCGGCCGTGCGCGGCGCCTCAACGTTGGCCGGGCTCGAGGACCTGTATCTGCCGTACCGGCCGAAGCGGCGCACCCGGGCCCAGATGGCCCGCGAACGTGGCCTCGAGCCGCTGGCCAACCACCTGCTTCTTCAGGAACCTTCTCTCGACCCGATTCGCACCGCCGAAGCCTATATCAGCGAGGAAAAGGGCGTGTCCGGCGCGGAAGAAGCCCTGGAAGGGGCCCGTGACATCATCGCCGAGTTCGTCAGCGAGCACGCGGAAGCCCGCCAGGCCGTGCGCGCCTACTTCGCGGCCTTCGCGCTGATCGAGACCTCCGTCGTGAAAGGCAAGGAAGAGGAGGGCGCCAAGTTCCGCGACTGGTTCGACTGGCGCGAGCCCGCGACAAAGGCCGCCGGGCACCGTCTGCTCGCCATCTTCCGGGGCGAAAACGAAGGCGTTCTCAAGGTTTCCGTCAAACCGCCGGCCGATAAGGCACTCGGCATTCTCGGCCGCCGCTTCCTGAAAAACAGCGGCAAAGCGTCGGAACAGGTGCGTCTCGCCCTCGAAGACGGCTACGAGCGGCTGCTCGCCCCCTCGCTTGAAACCGAGCTTCGCGCCGAGTTGAAGGCGCGCGCCGACGACGACGCGATCGCCGTCTTCGCATCGAATCTGCGCGAACTGCTGATGGCCGCACCGCTCGGCCAGAAGAACGTGCTCGCCCTCGACCCCGGGCTGCGGACCGGCTGCAAGCTGGTTTGCCTCGACCGGCAGGCGGCCCTGCGGCATCACACCGTGATTTACGTCACTGGAAGTGACCGGCAGCGCGAGGAAGCGGCCGCCACGCTCCGTGACCTGTGCACTCGCTTCTCGATCGAGGCGATCGCCGTCGGGAACGGTACCGGAAGCCGCGAAACCGAGGCGTTCCTGCGCGGGCTGCCGTTTCTGAAGCAGATCCCGGTCGTGATGGTGAACGAGAGCGGGGCATCGGTGTATTCCGCTTCGGAGATCGCCCGCACCGAGTTTCCCGACCAGGACGTCACGGTGCGCGGCTCGGTCTCGATCGGCCGGCGCCTCATGGACCCGCTCGCCGAGCTCGTCAAGATCGACCCGAAATCGATCGGGGTCGGCCAGTATCAGCACGACGTCGACCAGAAGAAGCTCAAACGCGGCCTCGACGACGTCGTCACGAGCTGCGTGAACGCCGTCGGCGTCGAGGTCAACACGGCCAGCGCCCCGCTTCTGACCTACGTCGCGGGCGTCGGCGCCCAGCTGGCGGGAAACATCGTCGCATGGCGCACCGAGAACGGCCCCTTCACGTCGCGGGCCGACCTGAAGAAAGTGCCGCGGCTCGGCCCCAAGGCGTTCGAGCAGTGCGCCGGCTTCCTGCGCATCCGGCAGAGCGCCAATCCGCTCGACGCGAGCGCCGTCCACCCCGAGCGATATGCGCTCGTGAAACGCATGGCCGCGGATCTCGGCTGCGCCGTCTCCGACCTGCTGAGCCGCCCCGACCAGCGCAGCAAAATAGATATCAATAAATATATTTCAGACGACGTCGGCCTGCCCACCCTGCGGGATATCCTGAGCGAACTCGAAAAACCCGGCCGCGACCCGCGCGCTGGGTTCGAAGCGTTTTCCTTCGCCGAGGGAATTCACAAGATCTCGGATCTCAAACCCGGCATGAAGCTGCCGGGAATCGTCACAAACGTGACACGGTTCGGCGCCTTCGTCGACATCGGCGTGCACCAGGACGGCCTGGTCCACATCAGCGAGCTTGCCGACCGGTTCGTGCGCGAACCGTCAGAGGTCGTGAAGGTTCAACAGAAAGTCACCGTCACCGTTCTCGAAGTCGACGAAAAACGCTCCCGCATTTCCCTCTCGATGCGTTCACACCGCGAGGGACATCGAAAGAGTGAAGTCTGAAAAAGAGAAGGGTTGTCCTCAGGCGACGCGCTTCCAGGGGATGATCCCTTCGAGCGTATCGTGAAGCGAGCCGTCTTTGGCAATCTCGAGGTCGTACCACGAAAGGAATCGCCGAGGCAGCTCAAGTGATACCCCCCTTGTGCCGATACAGATACCGGATTCTCTGTATCGGAGGCGGTTGGCGTGCGTACGGTCACATCGCGGAAGCTCGGGCTGGCGGTCGTTCTGACGATCGCCGCCGTCGTCATCCTGATGTCAGGCTGCACCGAGCGCAGTCCGTTGGTGCCG
>MWAR01000637.1 GCA_002068715.1 bacterium ADurb.Bin374 | reverse complement strand
CAGGATGCGCTGATGATCAGCAACGTACTCGTGCTGACCGCCGCGATCATGGGCGGCCTGCTTGCGTTTCTCAGGTATAACGTGCATCCGGCCTCTATTTTCATGGGCGACTCGGGCGCGTATTTCCTCGGCTTCATGACGTCGGCGCTCTCGGTTGCCGGGGCGGCGAAAGGCACGATCCTGCTTCCGCTCGTCATTCCGCTGGTGGCATTCGGTCTGCCGGTGCTCGATGTAGTGTTCGCGATCCTGCGGCGGTTTTTCCGGCGTGCGCCCATTTTCCAGGCTGACAAGGAGCATCTGCACCATCACCTGCTCCGGCTGGGGTTTTCCCAGGCCGACACGACGCGGTTCATGTGGATGGTGTCGAGCTGTTTCGGGCTCCTGGCCCTGCTCATGGCCGACCTGCGCCACCGCGGTCTCGATGTCGTCATCATGGCGCTTCTCGTGCTTATGATCGCCGCCTGCGTGGTATTCTTCGTCAATCGAACCAATGACAAAACAAACCGTCACCTTCCGTAACGTCCTGCTGCAGGATGCGGCCGTCGGCCATCTGCGCCGCTCGCTCGCACGAAATCGCATTTCCCAGACATATCTGTTCACCGGCGGGCCGTCGATCGGGAAAGGCCGCACGGCGCTGGCGTTTTCCGCGGCGCTTCAATGTCTCGAAGTCGGTGCGCCGACCGAGGATGGCCTACCGGACGCGTGCGGCGGCTGTCTCTCCTGCCGGCGCATCGCGGCGGGATCACACCCCGACGTCACGACGGTCACCCTCCAGGGAAACGACATTCGGGTCGACCAGGTGCGCAGGCTTCAGGAGCTTGCCGTCCTCCAGCCGAACATGGGGAAATGGCGGATCTTCATCATCGATCCCGCCGACCGTCTCAACGAATACTCGGCCAACAGCCTGCTGAAGATTCTCGAAGAGGCGCCGCAGCGGGCCGTGTTCATGCTGCTTGCCGAGAATCTCGAGCGGATCCTTCCGACCGTCAGAAGCCGGTCTGAACTCGTGGCGTTCCGGACG
Source organism: bacterium ADurb.Bin374 (assembly GCA_002068715.1). The sequence goes on along the minus strand of MWAR01000637.1, from coordinate 1,951 downwards.
CCGTCGCACGACGAAGCCCGCAAGGCGCTCGCGACCATCACCGGACTCGATGCCGATACGGTCATGCGGGGATACGCCCTCGCCGGCGGGGCGTTCGGAATCGCTGGCCGTCTGCTCACGGAGGGGCTGCCGCCTCGTGAGGAGTGCGCAGGGCTTCGCGCAGCCCATGTCCGGCTCGTCGCAGAGATCATTGCTGCCGGAGACGCTCTGCATACGCGTGTCGAAGCGGCGCCCTCTCTCGAAGCGGCGCTGCAGGAACTCGAAGCGGCCCACACGACGGCTTCGATCGGCCTGCTGACGGCGCGTCGCGAACTTGTTCGGGGCTTGATCGTCAGCGTGAGCCTGCCGGCCGCGTTCCCGATTCTCTTCACCCGTCTGTTCCTCGAAGCCGTCGACGGCGTCAAAAAAGATCTGAAAAAAGCGGTCGAAAGCCTGATCGGTAAACACAAACAGGCGTATACGCCGGGCCTGCTCAAGGAAATAGAGGAACAGTGCGGGGCGGCGATCGGCGCCTGGGCTTCCCGCCAGCCGGCGGCGTTTCTCGAAGGGCTGATGCGCTGGCACGAGGATTTGTATCACTGGGGATTCATGGAAGACGAGAAGTGTCTCTTGAACCTTGACCGGAAAGACGATATCATGGCTGTCACCGCAGCCCGGGGGCCGGCATGTGTCCGGGCGCGCCTGCAACTCTTACATCACAGCCTCGAACTGCTCAGGCGGTTCGTCCAGCCCGCCCTGGTGCTGGAAAACGTTTTGACTGACATCGGAGGACCGATCGCGTGAGCCGGTATGTTTCTCTGCGTTTCCGCAAGCTGCCCGTGGTGCACTGGCACCTCGAGCCGCAACTCGACCTGTCCCCCGGCCAGAAGATTGTCGCGAAGACCATCCACGGTCAGGAAGTCGGCACGGTTCTCGCCGTGTTGGCCGAAAATGCCGAGCCGAAAACTCCCACGGAGCCGTTCGTGAAGGACATCGTGCGGGTCGTCGACGAGAATGACCGCGTGACGATGAGCGAGATTTGCAAAAAGGAGCGCGAGGCGTTCCTGCGCTCGCGGGAGCTGGTCGAGCAGCACAAACTCGAGATGAAGATGCTCAAGGCCGAGTATTTCTTCGACCAGACGCGGCTGATCCTGTATTACAAGTCGGACATCAAGGTCGATTTCCGCGATCTGCTGAAAAGCCTCGCCACGTCGTTCCGCACGCGCATCGAACTGCGCCAGATCGGCGTTCGCGACGAGACCAAACTGCTCGGCGGCCTCGGCTGTTGCGGCAAGGAAGTCTGCTGCGCCCAGTTCATGACCCAATTCACCCAGGTCTCGACCAAGATGGCCAAGGACCAGAACCTGAGCCTGAATCCGGTCAAGCTGTCCGGCATCTGCGGCCGTCTGCTCTGCTGTCTCGGCCATGAATACGAGTATTACGCCTCTTTCCACGGGAAGTTCCCGAAGATGGGCGCGGAGATCGTCGTCGGCCCCGAAAAGGGCCGCGTCATGGATCTGAACTACATCACGCGCACCCTGCTGATCGGGTTTTGGGATCGCCGGAAAGCTTCGGTTTCGCTCGATATCGTCAAGGGCAGAAAAGATCCGGCGACCGGCCGCAACATGTGGTGGGTCCAGGAGGAAGGCCAGCCCGAACCCGACCTGGGTATCCTGTTCCAGCAGATCGTGCCACCCGTGAAAACCCGTGGCCGGGACAAGCCGCGCGATGGGAAGCCCGACGATGGTGAGGCTGTGAAAGGGCCGCCGGCCCGCGAGCAGGTCCCGGCACCAACGGCTGAAGGCGAGGCGCCCGCCGAGCTTAGCGACGACGGCGTTCCTGCCGAGTCCGTCGACGAGCTTGCGAAAATAGACGGTGAGGCCCCCCCTCAGCAGCCGGAAGGCCGCCCAGGCGGCGAGAACCGGAATCACGACGGCGCAGGGCAGGGCCGAAGGTTTGGCCCCGATCGGGA
>MWAR01000636.1 GCA_002068715.1 bacterium ADurb.Bin374 | reverse complement strand
CGTCGCGGGCGAGCCGGAGGAGGGCGAGAACGGCGCTTCCCCGGACCCGGTGGTGGTCGTGTTCAAGATACATGGCGGCGAGTTCCTCGACGGGAAGACCGCCGTTCGTCCGGCCGAGCGCCTCGAGCAGATCGGCCTGGAGGCGGGGATCGTCTGCGGTCTGGAGGAGCCGCGCGGTATGTGAGACGGCCTCGGAACCGAAGCGCTCGACGGCAAGCCGCGCCAGAGCCGTCAGGCAGCGGGGGTTCGTTTCCCCGGAGAGACGGGGCAATACGAGTTGTCGGAGAGGATCGTCCGGCATGCGCTCGATTTCCTGAATCGCTTCGAAGCGGATCTGCGGATCACCGTGGACGAGAAGTTCCCGGAGACGGAGGATGCGTTCGCCTTCGGGCAGGAACCCGATCGAACGAAGGGTTTCGTCGTCCGGCGCGGCTCCCGTGCCTGCCAGGGTCTCTCGCAGGGTCGCCGCATACCCGTTGTCCAGGCGGAAATGCACGATAAGAAGCCCCCCGTAACAGAGGGCCGCAAGCAGAAACAGGCCACCGACCGGCAACAGATCCCTGGCCGCCAGAAGGACGACGGACGCGGCGATGCTTGCCGCCGACGAGACCGTCGATATGTCGCGTCGGTAGCCGCCGCGCGCGTTCGCCGGGAAGGCGCCGAGCAGAAGAGTCGTTGCGGGAACCGTGAAATTCTTGCTGTTGAGCAGAACGACGAACTGCGTGATTGCGACGACGGGAAGAGCCGGATGGAACGAGGCGGCGAGACAGAGCCCCGTCAGGAGAAATGGCGTCAGGAGAAGGATGCGGCCGATCGGCATCGAGGCGAAGACCCAGTTCATCACCGTCATCTGGAGGATGACGACGGTGAAATCAGCGGCGGCCCCGAACAGGCCGAGGAACGACGCGATGGCGGCCGCGTCGCCGAAATGGGCGGTCACCGAGGCGGAAAAGAGGTAATCGATCAGGAACCGGTTGAAGACTATCAGGACCGATGAGACCAGGAGCAGGGCGGCGAGCGGCTGGCGGGTCGACGGGGTGGGCGGCGGCGCGTCCGTTTCCGGGGTGGTCTGGCCGGTTGCGGCCTTTTCCGATTCGCGGCGGCTGTGATCGTGCCGGCCGATTTGCTGCAGCACGAACGCCCCGATGCACAGGGCAACGGTGTTCAGCCAGACGAGCGGCCCGATTCCGGAGAAGTCGAGCACCGCCTTCATTATAATACCGCTTAATATATAACCTACGCTTCCGGCGCCGTAGATGGCCGGCAGCCGCCGTTTCGCCTCCTGAATGCTGAGAAGCTGGTTCGCCATGGCTGCAAACGCCTGGTTGGTCAACAGATCGACGACCATGCCTCCGACCACACCGGCGAGAAGCACCGGCCCCGCATCGGACCCGACCACCAGGGCTGTGACGATTGAAAAAACCACGATGGGCAGGGAGAGAGCCGAGAGCATCCAGTGGCCTTCGCGGCCCACCATGCGTCGAACGAACGAATACTGCAGGGCGATGAAGGCGAGGTTGCCTGCCAGATAGGCCCAGGGAAGCATCGCGGAGCCCAGATGTTTCAGCAGGCCGGCAAGCCATGTCAGGTAGAGGACGTTGTTCGTCCCCTTCTGGATGAGGAAAAAAACGGCGAGAAGCCAGATCAGACGCGAGCGGGAAAGAGGCGGCGCGGGGTGCGGTGTCTGAGGGGGGGCCGGGGTGGTCACGGCGTGTTTTGCCCGTTCCCAGGCCCGTTCCATTCGCGGCGCCAGATTTCATCCATGAGTCTGTGTTTCTCGAGAGTCGCGGTCATGTCGTTGAACGCCTGACACGTTTCCGCGAGCTCGTCGTTCCCTTCGATGGGAAGCCGATGGGTGACGGCTCCGTTGCCGACCTCGCGAATGCCGACGAACAGACGATTCAGATGGCCGGCGAGCGGGAAAGCCAGCGCGGCGCCGAACCCTGCCGCCAGAACGAGGCCGAGACTGAGGAGGATGGCAAGATCGCCCAGAAGGTGCATGAGCGGCCCAAGAACCTCCTCGCGCGGGCGGGCCGCGAGGAGATGGCCGTGAAGCGCGTTCATTGGCGTGACGACGCCGAGATAGGGGCGGCCGCCGAGTTCCAGGGTGACGTCGACGGGAACGTCGGAAAAGGCCGAGCCCGTCTCCGTGGCGATGCCGGTCAGACCTTCGGGAAGATGCTGTCCGCGAGATGTGATGAGACTGCCTGTCCGGTCGCAGAGCAGAAGAACGTCGCCCGAAGCGAGGGGGTAGTTCTTGAAGATGTCGATGAGTTCAGGGCTGTCGAGGTTGATCGCGCAGCTGAGCACCCCGATGACGCGTCGCAGGGTCGCGAAATCGAAGATCGGTACCTGCATGACCAGTGAGTCGGCGCCCGACGAGGTGACGATTTGCGCGGCAAACGACGTTTTCCCCGTTCGCACGGCAGTGAGAAAGGCTTCCTGGGCGGCGAGGAGCGACGGGCTTTTTGCGCCGACGAGCTTTCTGCCGAGGTAAAACTCGTCGAGGGCGTGGTCGCGGTTTCGAAACGCGAGATTCGTGATCGTGCCGCTCGCGTCGTAGACAAAAATGCTGTACATGACCGGATTCAGGTCGAGAAACTGGTACAGGGCGTCCATCTGCTCGCCCCGGTCGAATCGCTGGATTTCGGGAGTCTGTGCCAGGAGAGATGCCTGTCGCTCGTAACCGCCGATGACTGACTCGATGCCGTTCCTGATGGCGGTCGTGCGAGTCTGCATCGTCCTGATCGCCTGATCGACCAGTTCGTCATGGAGGCGCCATGCAAGCGCCCCGCCGACGAGAAGCATCGGAACGAGGCCGGCCAGTATCGCCGTCAGGACGACGCGGGCAGCCAGCCGGCGGTACCACGGCAGTTTTCCCGCCGCGGATGGCGCAGACACCTTCGAATATCCCCTCTCTCTCAGGATGTAACGGGCTTCAGTATATCACGGCCCGAATGATTCCGGGGGGAGCTTCAAGTCAGGGGTGTTGATCGCCCCGGGAAAATAGTTCCGCTTCCTGCATTCCGCTTTCGAGAGATGCGAGGTCCTGGCGCACGTTTTTGATTCCTGCGTAGATCGCGTCTGATGAGGTCTGGAGGGTCTGAATGTCGGAGAACTTCAACGCGTTGAGACGGTCGAACGTGCCTCGGATGGTTTCGATGATCTGGAGTCGCTGGACTTTGATTCTCTGGCGGCAGACGTCGAGTTTGCCGAGTTCGGCGATGCGCTGGCGTTTCATCTCGACGGCCTCGTTCAACTGGGCGCGAACGACCTCGTCGCTTGCGGCGGCGGCTTCCTTCTCGAGATCGGCACGTTCGCTTTCGAGCGAGGGGAGATCCGTCTGTGCGATCACGGAGCACAGGTGCGCCGAGCGAAGCAGAAGTCGCGCATGATCGCCGAGGAGGCCGTCGATCTGTTCGGCCGTACTGCCGAGCATCTTCTCGAGAGAGGGATCGGAGCCGTTGAAAAAACTCCGGACACGTGCGGCATCGCCTTCGACTTTCACGAACTCGGTGAGATCGGTGTCGGTGAGTGCTTCCCCGCCGGATTTTCCGCCGGCGGCCTGGAGGATACGCTTCACGACCCTGCTCCGATCGACGACGGCGCCGAGATTCTGCCCCGCCGCGCCGGCGACGGCGAACAGGCGGTTGGTTGGAATCCAGCCCATGGCGGCGGCTGCCACGAAGGCCGCGCCGACGGAAAGCAGCGTTGGAATCGCGATTCCAGCCTTGAGAGCGATCAGAGGAGCGTAGAATACCGCGAGGCCGCCGAAGAACCAGCCGGGATCGCGCTGGTGGAGCGAAATCAGGAGTGTCGCCAGAAAAGCGATGAATACCAGGCTTCGCTCAGGATCCTCGATCGTTCCACCATATGTTCTGAATGCAATATAAAGATTCACCAGAAAGCCGGCCAGGGAAACGACCGTTCCGGCGACGACGTTGCGCTGTTCCCGGACGGGCGAAACCGCGACGGTCGGAACCGCCGCGGTTTTGACTGGAGATCTTGGATTGGAATGAACGGCCGCAATCGGAGCGGACGTGGGTGTGTGGGGCGTCCCGGTATTCCTGATCGCTGTCCGGGGTTGGTGTCGGTCGTTCTGTGGCATGCGAACCTCCGATTGCGGCCGTCAGGAGAAGGTCATTCCTTCTTCGTTCCCTCGTCGGGATCACGGTCTTCGTTTTCTGACAATTCCCAGGGGGTTTCCCTGTCGCTCTCATCATGGCCGGAAACGGGATCAGAATCAAGTGCCTCGACGTTCACCGGCTCGGTATACGTGACCGGGATGCAGGATGAGGGCTCTTGGACCGGCTCTTCCGCGTCAGAGCCGTAGATCAGGACTTTCAGGAACACGAAGGGGAGGGTGATGATCTTCCAGGTGAACCACAGGCCGATGAGGAAAATCGGAATGTTGATCGCGAGGCTTACGATCGGCTGCAGCACATTGTTCCACAGTTTCGTCTCCCAGGGAGTGCCGTCCTGAATGTTGATGTTGACATTCCCCAGGTCTGAGCGATCGACGGCTCCGTGCATGGCGCAGTAGATGACGCCGTTTCCCGTGAGATCACCGGAGCTCAGATACGCGCAGCCGGCTTCGGGCCTGTTGATGCCGCCCTTCAGATAATTGCCCTGGCAGAGACCGGTGATGACCTGGTCGTCGACCATGCGGAGCATCGAAGAATGATCCATGTTATACATTTCGACGGCACCGAGAATGACGCGCATATTTGCGTAACACGCCTTTTCACGGCTCTGTTCGCGGGCTTTCCGGAAGTTGGGGACGAGAATCGCGGCCGGGAAGAAGCCTGAGACGCCCCACGAACCCACCGGCTTGGCCTCCTGTCGCTGGAC
>MWAR01000635.1 GCA_002068715.1 bacterium ADurb.Bin374 | reverse complement strand
TCCGTGAGAAGCGCGGGCTTGCCTATTCGGTGTATTCCTACCACACCTCGTTCAGGGACACCGGGATCTTCAGCATTTATGCCGGCACCTCGCCGGACCAGCTTCCCAAGGTGCTCGAACTCATCAGCACCGAGATCGAGCGGCTCGCCTCGAAGGGCCTCTCGAAAATCGAACTGGAAGAGGCGAAGCAACAGCTCAAGGGAAACACCCTGATCGCCCTCGAGAGCACGACGAATCGCATGAACAGGCTGGCGACCGGATTCCTCTACGGCATCGAGCCCCAGAATCCGGAAGACGCGATTCGCCCATACCTCGCCGTCACGCAGGACGATATCAGAAGGGCGGCCGCAGAGCTGCTCGATCGGAAGAAGATGGCTATGACCGTCATTTCCCCCGCCTCCGACGTGTCGAAGGTGCTAGCCGACAGCCCGTTCAATGCCGTCCCGTGCCGTCCCGCGCGCACGGGCGGAAGGTCATCCTCGATCCATGTGGGAAAACGGAACGGGTAGGGTTGCTCTGCCCGAAAGAGAAGATCTGCGCAAGGAGAAGTAACGATGAAGAAGAATCCATGTCTCGAACGGCAACAGGCCGTCGTTGAGGCGTTCCCCGCCGGGCTCGACGCGATGCTGGTGACGAATCTGTCGAATGTCCGGTATCTGACGGGCTTCACCGGCTCTTCGGGCGTTCTCTTGCTCGAACGCAAAAAGTCCCTGTTCTTCACCGATTTCCGATACCAGGAACAGTCGGAAAACGAAGTCGGCCGCTCCGCCGAGATCGTCGTCTTCAAGACCTCGTCCAGTGAGGCCGTGCTCGAGTATCTCGGGAAGTCCCGTGTCGCGAGTCTCGGCGTCGAGTCGACCATGACGCTCGGCACCTACGAGATCTTCAGAGAAAAATTCAATGGGAAGCTGATCACGACAAAGGGCATAATCGAGGGCGTGCGCCAGGTGAAGGGCGAAGAGGAGCTGAAGGAGCTGCGCAAGGCATTCTCCATCTCCGACCGCAGTTTCAAAAAGCTTCTGCGCTTCATCAAGCCGGGGAAACGCGAGACCGAGATTGCCGCCCGCCTCGAATACATTATGCGCATGGAAGGCTCGGAAGGCCCGAGCTTCGCGACGATCATCGCCTCCGGCGAGCGCTCCTCCTGTCCGCATGCCCACCCGACCGACCGGAAGATCAAGGCCGGCGAAATGGTGAAGATCGATTTCGGCGCGATTTGGAACGGGTATCACTCCGACATGACCCGCACCGTCTTCGTTGGAAAGGCCGACAAAAAATTCCGCGAGGTCTACGGAATCGTTCTCGAAGCCCAGAAGCGCGCTATAGCCGGCATCAGGCCCGGCGTGACCGGCTTCGACATCGACAAGCTCGCCCGCGACCATATCGCCTCGAATGGATACGGCGATCATTTCGGCCACGGCCTAGGCCACTCGCTCGGCCTCGACATCCATGAAATGCCGGCCTTTTCCTTGAAATGTAACGATACGATCAAAGCCGGCATGGTGCTGACGGTCGAGCCCGGCATCTACCTTCCCGGATGGGGCGGCGTGCGGATCGAGGACGTCTACCGGGTCGACGACGTTCCCGAGCGGCTCACGGCCACACCCAACGACCTCCTCGAGCTTCCCGCCTAAGACTTTCTACATGAACCGACATCCCCGATTCCAGAGCGGAGTCGGGGATCTCTCTAATGGAAACCCTGATTCCTGCCGATGAGGGTGAACGCAGTCCCTATCGACGGACAACGGAGGTTTTCCATGAAAAGCTTTTTCCCCGGCTTGAAACTGCTCGTCCCGTTCAGCGTGGTCGGCGTTCTGGCCGGAGTGTTCTCATATTCCGTCAATGCCGATTCCACGATCACGATTCCCGTGCCGGAAAGGGCCGCCGCCGACAAGTCGGTGACGCTTTCCCTCCGGATTCCCCCGAATACCGAGCCGGTGACGGGGCCGAAGGAGAAGCTCAAGCTGTCTTCGACGCGGAGCCTCATCCAGTGGAATGCCAATCCGTCACCCAAGATAGAAAAGAACGACGAGCTGCTGACCATCATCGAAAACATCAACGACAAGGGCTGGCTGAAAACCTACACATCTCGGAACAACGCGAAGCTACGGCCGATGGACAAGTATATCGGGGTGCGGCTCGTCGAGGAGATGGCCCGCTCTATCATCGAAATCGCCCAATCGCCCAACGTCACGCGCGTCATCCGAAAATGCAATCTGACGGCGAGCGACATCGAGGATGTGCGCCGCATGGTTCAGCGCTTCTCGACCGAGCTGGTCATGTTCGGCGTCAATCCCAAGAATTATGATAAAGACCTGCTTATGCTGCAGGAACGCTTCAAGACCGCCAAGTCCGGTATTCTGAAAGTCATCAAGGTCGAAGGCCAGGACGACGGCGGCACCGTCATCCATCTCAGCGTCGACTGACCGAAAAGAAATCATCTGTGACAGCCCCCCGGATTCCGGGGGGCTGTCTCGTTTTGCGAAGTGTGGTGGACTTTTCGGTTGTTTCCGCTCGGCTCCATTCTGTGGTCATCTGCGCTATCTGCGGCATCAGCGAATGGGCCTCTCTTTTCGTCTCGAGGCTGAAATACTTCAACTCGGGGTTGTGTTTGCGGGAATGATCGGACATAATGAAGGCCAATGTTTCTCGAGATTCTGACAAAACAGCGAAATTTCGGCCTTCTGTGGCTTGCACAGCTCGTCGCTTTCATAGGCGAGGGCATCATGCAGAC
>MWAR01000634.1 GCA_002068715.1 bacterium ADurb.Bin374 | reverse complement strand
CAGGCTGGTGTGCCGACACGTCCGCCGGCGTCACGGTGCGGCGCCAGACGCCCCGCTCGCCGCGATGCAGTGTGAGGCGGCCCACCTGCCTGGTCTGGTCGCGCTTGTCGAACAGAATGACATCGACCTTCGTCGCGAGCGGGGCCCAGAGCGCGAGCCGCGCCTGTCCGTTCTTCAGGGTGCAGCCGAGATCGTTTCCGTCATACGCAAATTTCTCGTCGATCATTCGCCAGGAAAGCGGAGCTCGAACGTCACGTCCGGCCGCGCCATCCGATGGCCCACACCAGACACCGAGGACCAGAAGTCCCGCAAACAGGATCCGCATCGTCCGGGGACGCTTTGTCATGTGCACGATCTCCTCCAAATGCCGATTCTGTTGGTCCGATTAATGCCGGGAATCTCCTGTATGCGCGATCCTCCTAGAGGCCTGCCCACAGGAGCTTTCACCGATGGTAGCGATGAAAGGGAAGAGTGTCAACGAATCGGGTGCGTGAAAGAATGAAATCTTAGAGCTGGTTCGAGGTTCCGGAGGCATTTCGAAATTTTGGAGTGCAAAATTTCCGGAGAGTCGTATAATGCGTGTTGACCGGGAAGACCCGGCCGTACCCCCAAAGATATAGGACGGGGGTGACCACAAACAGGGAATGGAGGTTGCAGATAATGAACAAAGTGGCTATTGCCAGTCCGGTCCGGACGCCCATCGGCTCCTTCGGAGGCGCCCTCGCGCCCCTGTCATGCGTCGAGATCGGCGCGAAAGCCGTCGAGGCTGTGCTCAAGCGCAGCGGCGTTGCCGCCGATGCGATCGAAGAGGTCTACCTGGGCAACGTCCTGCAGGCGACCAACGGCCAGAACCCGGCTCGCCAGGCTGCGATGAAAGGCGGCATCCCGCAGCAGGTCCCGGCGACCACGATCAACACCGTCTGCGGCTCGGGATTGCACGCGGTCGGACTTGCATTCAACTCGATTCGCGCCGGCCAGGCCGGGCTTGTGCTCGCGGGCGGCATGGAAAGCATGTCGAACGCCCCCTACGCGATGAAGGGCGCTCGCAACGGCATGCGCCTCGGCCACGGCGAAATCCTCGACACCATGGTGCTGGACGGTCTCACCTGCCCGTTCAACAATTATCACATGGGTATCACCGCCGAGAACGTCGCCGAGGAGTTCAAGGTCTCACGGCAGGAGCAGGACGAATTCGCCCTGCTGAGCCAGCAGCGCGCCGCCGCCGCCCGACAGGCCGGACGGTTCGCCGATGAAATAGTTCCTGTTATAATTAAGAACAAGAAGGGCGATGTCACCTTCAAGGATGACGAATACATCAGGGCCGATGCGGCTCTCGAAAAACTCGCCGGTCTCAAGCCCGCGTTCAAGAAAGACGGAACCGTCACGGCCGGCAACGCGTCCGGTCTCAACGATGGCGGCGCCGCGATGCTCGTCGCGTCCGAGGAAAAATGCAAGGACCTCAAACTGGCTCCGATGGCATTCATCCGCGGATACAGCCTGGTCGGCCTGCGACCCGAGATCATGGGCATGGGTCCCGTCTATGCGATCCGCAAGCTTCTCGAAGCGCAGAAACTGACGGTCGCCGACATCGACCTGTTCGAATTGAACGAGGCCTTCGCCTCCCAGTCTATCGCGGTCCGTAAAGAGCTCGGCATCAGCCTCGACAAGGTGAACGTGAACGGCGGAGCGATCGCCCTCGGCCATCCGATCGGGGCCAGCGGCGCCCGCATCCTGATCTCGCTCATGTACGAGATGAAGCGGAACAACAAAAAGCTCGGCATTGCCTCGCTGTGCATCGGCACGGGCATGGGAATCGCGATGCTCGTCGAAAACGCGAACATCTGAACCGGACGACAGGAGAACGATCATGAAAGAAGCAACTCATCTGAAACTGGACAAGAGCCTCGCCGAGTTCGAACTGGCGAAGACCCTGGTTCCGGGCGGCGTTGCGGGTATCCGGCGCCCCTACAACTTCGTCGAGGGCGAGTATCCGATCTACTTCACCGACGGCCAGGGCTGCCGCGTGCGCGACGTCGACGGGAACGAATACATCGATTACCTGTGTGCCTACGGCCCGATCATCCTCGGCTACCGCGAGAAGGAAGTCGATGATGCCGTCATCCGCCAGATTCAGGAACACGGCTTCTGTTTCTCGCTGACGCAGCCGATCCAGAACCAGCTCGTCCAGAAACTGCGCGAAGTGATCCCGAGCTGCGAGATGGCCTCGTTCGTGAAGACCGGTTCCGACGCGACGACCCTCGCCACCCGTGTCGCCCGCTGTTACACAGGTCGCAAGAAGATCCTGCGGTGCGGGTATCACGGCTGGCACGACTGGTGCGTCGAGGTGAAGGGCGGCATTCCCGAGAAGCTGTATGAGGACATCCACGAGTTTCACTACAACAACCTCGACGAGCTCGAGGCCCTGCTGAAACAGCACGGCGGCGACACCGCCGGCATCATCATCACGCCGTTCGGCCACCCGCTCGCTCTGCCGCTCCAGGAGCCCAAACCGGGCTTCCTCCAGGGCGTCCGCAAACTGGCCGATACATATGGATGCGTATTGATCTTTGACGAGATCCGCTCCGGCTTCCGCGTCTCGATCGGCGGTGCGCAGAAGCACTACGGCGTCACGCCCGACCTTTCCTGCTTCGGAAAGGCGCTCGCGAACGGCTACGAGATCGGCGCGCTCGTCGGCAAGGCGCAGTTCATGAAGAAGCTCGAGAAGGAGGCGTTCGTCTCCTCGACGTTCTTCCCGAACAGCCTTGCCATGGTCGCGGCTCTCAAGACGATCGAGATCATGCAGCGCGACAAGGTGCTCGATACGATGTGGAAGAAGGGCGAGAAGTTCATCGCTGACATGCGCAAGGTCGTCGCCGATGCCGATTGCGGCGCGGAAGTGTCCGGCATTCCGATGATGCAGTTCATCACCTTCGACAAGGAAGACACCGGCGTCTACAAGAAAAAGCGGCATGATTTCTACGCCCAGCTGATCCGGCGCGGCGTGTTCATGCAGCCCTATCACCACGGCTACATCTGTCACCGCCACACCGAGGCCGATCTCAAACACACGATCGACATGATCGCCGAGTCGCTCGCCTACGTGCGGGCGAAATACTGAGCGCGTGGAGGTATAGTGTAACCTATGGATAAACTGATCATCACCGCCGCGATCTGCGGCGCGGAAGTCACCAAGGAACATAACCCGGCAGTGCCGTACACGCTGGCCGAGATCGCCCGCGAGGCGAAAGCTGCTCGCGACGCCGGGGCGTCGATCATCCACCTGCATGTGCGCGAGGACGACGGGAAGCCGACTCAGTCGGCGAAGCGGTTCGAGGCCGCCATCAAGGCGATCCGCGAGGCCTGCCCCGACGTCATCATCCAGCCCTCGACGGGCGGCGCGGTCGGCATGTCGAACGAGGAGCGCATGCAGCCGCTCCAGCTGAAGCCCGAAATGGCCACGCTCGACTGCGGGACCGTGAACTTCGGCGGCGACGAGATTTTCGTGAACACCGAGAACACGATCATCGAGTTTGCGGCGCGCATGAAGGCGGGCAACATCAAGCCCGAGATCGAGGTGTTCGACAAGGGAATGGTAGACCTTGCTATACGTCTGAACCGCAAGGGCCACATTCCCGGCCCGATGCACTTCAACTTCGTTCTCGGAACCTCCTGTGCCATCGCCGCCGAGCCGCGCGACCTGCTCTACATGGCACAGAGCATCCCGGCCGGCAGCACCTTCACGGCGAGCGGCATCGGCCGCAACGCCTTCACGACGGCGGCCGTCGCGATCGTGCTGGGCGGCCACGTGCGTGTGGGCTTCGAAGACAATGTGAACCTCGCGAAGGGCGTGCCGGCGAAATCCAACGGCGAGCTCGTCGCGAAAGTCGTGCGTATCGCGAAGGAGCTGGGCCGCGAAGTCGCGACCCCGGCGGAGGCGCGCGCGATTCTCGGCCTGACCGGAGGAAAAGCATGAAGAAGCTCGTCCAGAAAAACGACCTGAAGCACCTGTTCAAGGATGGCCAGACCATCATGGTCGGCGGGTTCATGACCTGCGGCACGCCCGAAGGCCTCGTCGATCTCCTGGTCGAGATGAATGTCCGCGACCTGACCATCGTCTGCAACGACGCCGGCCTTCCCGGAAAGGGCGTCGGCAAGCTGCTGAAGAACAACCAGATCAAGAAGCTGATCGCGTCGCACATCGGCCTGAACCCCGAAGCGGGCCAGCAGATGAACGATGGCGTCATGGAAATCCAGCTCGTGCCGCAGGGAACGCTCGCCGAGCGCATCCGGGCCGGCGGCGCCGGGTTGGGCGGTATTCTGACGCATGTCGGTGTCGGCACGATCGTCGAGGAAGAGAAGCAGAAGATCGTCGTGGACGGCCACGAGTATCTGCTGGAGCTTCCCCTGAAGGCCGACGTGACCCTGCTGTATGCCAGTCGGGCCGACAAGGCCGGAAACGTGCATTACAAGGGCACGACGCGCAACTTCAACCCCGTCATGGCGATGGCTGGCGAGACCGTCATCTGCGAGGCCGACGAGGTCGTCGAGATCGGGAAGATGGCGCCCGAAGACGCCATGACCCCCGGCGTGCTCGTCGATTACGTCGTGGCGAAGGGAGGCTCGAAATGATTCCGAATCCCGATCAGGCGAAAACCATCATCGCGAAACGCATCGCGGCCGAGCTGAAAGACGGCTGGCTGGTGAATCTCGGCATCGGGCTTCCCACGCTGGTCGCGAACTATATTCCCGAGGGCGTGCATGTCACCTTCCAGGCCGAGAACGGCATGACGGGCATGGGGCCCGTTCCCGAACCCGGCAAGGAAAACGCGCAGATCCAGAACGCGGGCGGCCAGAACGTGACGATCCTGCCCGGCGGCTCGTTTTTCGACAGTCTGACCTCGTTCTCGCTGATTCGCGGCGGGCACGTCGATGCCACGATTCTCGGCACGCTCGAGGTCGACCAGGAAGGCAATCTCGCGAACTGGATCATCCCCGGCAAGAAAGTGCCGGGCATGGGCGGCGCGATGGATCTCGTGTCAGGCGCGAAGCTGGTGATCGTCGCGACGCTGCATACCGAGAAGGGGCGGCCGAAGATCCTGAAGAAGTGCAAGCTCCCCTTGACCGCGCATCACGAGGTCAATATGATCGTTACCGAACTCGGCGTCATGGACGTTCGGCCGAGCGGTCTGGTCCTCCGCGAACACCACCCCGACGTGACGATCGAGGAGATCAAGTCCCTGACCGATGCCGATCTGATCATTTCCGAGCACGTCAAACCCATGGCGCTCTGACGGCGCGCCAGACATCACGAGAAGGAGAGATTATGAAGACAGGCTGCAAATACGGAACCCATCGCGTTATTGAGCCCAAGGGCGTTCTGCCGCAGGCGGCGGATGTCGTTTCCAATGACATGAATATCTTCGACAACGAGATCCTGATCGATGTCGAGGCGCTGAATATAGATTCGGCCAGTTTTCATCAGCTGAAGGAAGCCGCGGGCGGCGACGAGGAGAAGCTCAAGGCCAGCATCTGCGAGATCGTGCGCCAGAAGGGCAAGATGAAGAACCCGGTCACCGGCTCGGGTGGCGTTTTGATCGGCAAGGTCGCCAAGATCGGCCCGAAGCTGGAAAAGAAGATCGCGCTCAAGCCCGGCGACAAGATCGTGACGCTGGTTTCGCTTTCCCAGACGCCGCTGCGCATCGACTCGATAGACAAGGTCCACATGAAGATCGACCGCGTCGACATCAAGGGCCAGGCGATCCTGTTCGAGACCGGTCTGTATGCAAAAATACCGGCAGATATACCTGAAGCGGCCGCGATGGCGGCTCTCGACGTCGCCGGCGCTCCGGCCCAGACCGCGAAGCTCGTCCGACCCGGCCAGAAGGTCCTGATTCTGGGGGGAACCGGCAAATCCGGCATCCTGTGCGCATACGAAGCCCGCAAGCGCGTCGGCCCGACCGGCCTCGTCGTCGGTATCGGCCAGAGCGAGAAGAACATCCAGCGCCTCAAGGACCTCGGCTTCTGCCACCACGTCATCAAGGCCAACGCCCAGGATCCGATGGATGTGCTGACCAAGGCGATGGAAGCCTCGGGCGGCGCCGAGTATGACCTCACGATCAACTGCCTGAACGTGCCGAATTCCGAGATGTCCTGCATTCTGCCCGTGCGCGACGGCGGCATCGTCTACTTCTTCTCGATGGCGACGAGCTTCACCAAAGCCGCTCTGGGCGCCGAAGGAGTCGGCAAGGATATCGACATGATCATCGGCAATGGATACACGAAGGACCATGCCGAAATCACGCTTCAGCTGCTGCGCGAGAGCCCTGCCCTGATGAAGCTCTTCCGCGAATCCTACGCGGCCTGACGGGGAACGACACATGGCTGTGAACCGCAGAAACATACTGTTCAAGGACGCTACCGACGAACAGTGGAACGACTGGCGCTGGCAGCTCGCGAACCGGGTGACGGATGTCGAGTCACTGAAAAAATACATTTCTCTGACCAAATCAGAGGAAGAGGGCATCCAGAAATGCCTGCAGTCGCTTCGCATGTCGATCACGCCGTATTATCTCTCGAAGATCGATCCCGACAATCCGGCGTGCCCGATCCGCAAACAGGCGATTCCGACGGTCGACGAGCTGTACAAGTCCGAGTCCGACCTGGTCGATCCCCTGCACGAGGACGGCGACTCGCCGGTGCCGGGGCTGACGCATCGGTATCCAGACCGGGCGCTGCTGCTGATCACCGATCAGTGCGCGATGTACTGCCGGCACTGCACGCGGCGCAGGTTTGCGGGCCAGACCGACCTGCCACTGCCGATGGCCCAGATCGATGCCGCCATCGAATACATCCGGAACACGCCCCAGATCCGCGACGTGCTCCTCTCTGGCGGCGACCCCCTGCTGTATTCGGAGGACAAGCTCGAGATCATCATCAAGAAGCTGCGGGCGATTCCGCACGTCGAGATCGTCCGGCTGGGCTCGCGCACGCCGGTCGTCATGCCGCAGCGCATCACGCCTGCCCTGGTCGAGATGTTGAAAAAATATCATCCGATATGGCTCAACACCCATTTCAATCATCCCGACGAACTGAGCGAAGAGTCGATCCGGGCCTGCGAAATACTGGCGAATGCCGGCATTCCGCTCGGCAACCAGTCGGTGCTGTTGCGCGGCATCAACGATTGCGTGCATGTGATGCGCCGGCTCGTTCACGGCCTGGTGAAGGCCAGGGTGCGGCCGTATTACATCTACCAGTGCGACCTGTCGGTGGGCCTCTCCCACTTCCGGACGCCGGTGGCGGTCGGCATCGATATCATCGAGGGGCTGCGCGGCCACACGTCCGGCTTCTGCGTGCCGACGTTCGTCGTCGACGCGCCGGGAGGCGGCGGCAAGATTCCCGTAATGCCCGACTACGCCATCTCGCACGGATACAACAAGGTGATCCTGCGGAACTTCGAAGGTGTCATCTCGTGCTACGAGGAGCCGAGCAACTACAAGCCCGGCTGCCGGTGCGACGTGTGCCGAGGCGAGAGGGAAGTGAAGCTCGAAGGCATCGCGGGTCTGTCGCATCGCAAGATCGCCCTCGAGCCCGAGGTCACCCAGCGGAAACTGCGCGGCAAGAAGCGCAAAGCCGGAAACGACCATTGACCCTCTGGTTCGGGCGCACTCTCGGGTGCGCCCGAACTTCTCTCCACGCATTTGTATGGGCGGGTTTGAAACCCGCCCATACAGAAACGTGGTGATACGGCAAAATAGAATGCCATATTTATGGGGCTCGGAAACGTGGTGAGGTGCATCGAACGGCTGTCGCAGACGGAGCTTCGAGCGAAGCTCCGGGCGTTGTCGTCGGCATATTCGAGTCTCGCCTTTGTCGGGTCGGGCCAGGGGACGGGCAAGACGACGGCGCTGCAGGCGTTTCTCGATGCCGATGCAGGCGAGCTGGTCGGGGTGACGTCGGTGGGCGTCGACGGCGCCGCGCTGAACGGGGCTTCCGAACGGAGCCGGGCCGTGCTGACCGTGCCGCGCGGAGCGGTTCTCGCGACCGCATCGGGCTGTCTCGCCCACGGTGACATCACCCGCGAAATCCTGGCGGATACGGGCATTCATACGCCCCTTGGTGAAGTGCTGATCGTGAAAGCGCACAGCGGCGGCTGGATCGAGCTCGCCGGCCCCTCGGTCGTGACGGACCTGGCGCATGTCTGCCGGCTTCTCGAGGCCCATGGCGCCCGGCGGGTCTTCGTCGACGGTTCCCAGGGGCGATTGAGCCTGGTGTCACAGGAGAGGGGCGGTGCCGCGGTGTTCACGGTCAGACCCGAGCCG
>MWAR01000633.1 GCA_002068715.1 bacterium ADurb.Bin374 | reverse complement strand
GATCAGCCCCCCGAGCCCGAATCGGTCATTCCGTCCGCCCTGCCGCCGATCGTGCCGGAAGGAACGCCGGAGCCATCCCGAGCGACCGGGGAGCCGGCGGAGCCTCTTCCCGAAACCACCGGCAAGCCCGGCATGCGTTTCTGCTGGGAAGTACTGCCATGCCCCAACCCGCGCTGCCCGGTGCGGGAACGGCGCATCATCCGGTGCTTCAAGTTTTTCGAGCCGCGCGGCATGGAGGCCAAGCTCGCCGTCACTTGCGGCGAGCGGACCTGCGACGCCTGTCACTACCGCGCGGGCTGGGATATCGGCACCATCAGCGAGGAGCTGTTCGAGGACGTCCTCGCCGAAAAACGGCTGAACATCGCGCGCGCCGACCGAATCAAGCGCCACACCCTAGTCGAGATGTATCTCGACGAACTTTCCCGAAAACCCCTGACGCGCCAGGAAGAGCAGGACTTGGCGCGGAAAATCGCCGGCGACCGCGATGCGAACGAGCTTCTGCTGACGGCCAATCTGAAACTGGTCACCCGCATCGCCGCCGGGTATTCGAATCGAGGCCTCAGCATCATGGACCTCATCCAGGAAGGGAACATTGGCCTGATCAAGGCCGTCGCGAAGTTTGATTATACGCTCGGCTATAGATTCTCGACCTACGCCGCATACTGGATCAGATACTACATGCAGAAAGCGGTCAGCGAACAGGGCCGCGTGATACGCGTTCCGCACCACCTGCTCGCGGTCGCGCACAAGATACGCCGCAGCATGCGCGAGCTCGAGGCCGAGCTTCTCCGGGCCCCGACCCTGCGCGAACTGGCACAGGTCCTCGATCTCGAGGAGGACAAGATTCTCGAGATCGTCCGGATCACCCAGACGCCGGTCTCGCTCGAGGCGGGCAGCCAGCCTGAAGACGACAACGGTGAAACCGCCCCCGAGTATTTCCTCGCCGACCGGGGTCATCTGTCACCCGAGGAAATCGCGCTCGAGCAGGCAAAGACGGAGGCCTGCCGAAAGGCGATCTCCCTGCTTCCGGACCGCCAGCGCGAGCTCGTCGAACTGTATTACGGCTTCCGCGACGAGGTCCCGAATCTCGCCGAAATCGGTCGCCGCATGGGCATCTCCCGCGAACGGGCACGCCAGATCCTGAAAGAAGCACTCGAAACCCTGGGGCGCCAAGAGTTCGTCGCATCCCTGCAGGATTTTCTGGCATAGTGCATGCGCATCGTTTTCACAACTCCACATCCGCTGAATCACATAGATACAAAGACCTTTTCACCGCCGAGGCACAGAGGCGCAGAGATTGAAACAAGATGAAAAAGATGTACGAAAATATTTTCCTCGGCTTCTCAGCGTCTCCGCGGTGAACCGTTCGAATCTCAACATACCAGGACACCGAGCTCACGAAGGTTCCAAGGAGGAAAATGAAATTCTCCGAGAACCTTCCGCGCCCATGGTGTCCTGGCATGCGTGTTTCATCTCGGGAACCAATCCCCTGATGATGCTGATGAGCCGGATGCCGCAGATGAATTTTTAGAAGCTCATTCCCTCCCCACTGATGTAATTTTCATACCAAGCATGTCGTACCCGTTCGATGTATACTGTACACATGTGAGAAAGACGACGGCGTGCCATGACATGCCGTGGGAAAGGGAAGAATGGAATGAACCTGCGCACGTTCCTGGGTGTCACTCTTGCGGCGTTTTCCTGCCTGGTCGCGCCAACTGCCGATGCGGCGCCGGCGGCGGACAAGGTCGAACGGATCCAGCTGGTCAACAACAACCACGTTCCACAGAAACTGCTCGTGGTGTACACCTACGGGAACGGGCCGTTCGTGAAGGACCTGTTCATGGTCGTCAAGCAGATCAACGAGCAGGACCGGCTGCCCGAGAACGACCGGCTGAAGCTGCACATCGTGACGTCAGGGGGCGATCCCGTTAAGGAGCTCGGCATCAGCGCCGAAGATGCGGCACGGTATGTCGAGATCAACCCGACGTTCAAATCGAGCGATATCTGGATGCAGGACTGCATGGAACTGTGCTCCGCCTGGGCGGACGGGAAACAGCTGCAGGCGGTCTTCGACAGCAACCGCGGCCGCGGCCTCGCCGGACTGCCGAGAGCTCTCGCCAATCTGTGGGACCTCGTCTATTTCAAGAATCCGGCGACCCAGATGTCCCACGGAGATTACGGCGGGAACCTGGAAGTGACGCCGTTCGACGACATCATGGTCGCCGGCAACACGATCACCGCCCCCTGCAAGGCGTTCTTCGAGAAGTTCGGATACGCCGGCCGCCTCGCCACCCCCGACACGCGCTGGCTGACGGTCGGGCATATCGATGAATATATTTCCTTCATCCCCACCGCCCACGCTCCCGGCGGCTATTCGATCGTCAAGGCCGATCCGACCTACGCGCTCGAACTTCTCACCAACATCGACGACAGCGAGCTCGACAGGCTGAACCGCTCCGACCGCGAGTTTCTGCTCCGGGTGAAGCGCGTTCTCAATGCCCGGCTCGATGATCCCGACGCGGGCCGCGGGACGGCCGAGGGCGATTTCGTCACCCTGAACCGGGCGATCGGCGAGATCATCGACAAGAACGTCGGCGAGTTGAAGCAGTTCATTCGCACCGTCTCGAACGACCCGGACCGCGACATCGCGGAAATGGCGTGGCCGTCGCTGTATGAAGGCCGTGGCGGCGCCCGGCCGACCGGCTGCTGCGCCTTCCTGCCAGGGGTCGTGAACCTGACCGTCGTGCGCAACCATCTGCTGGTGCCGGCCTGTAATATTCCGAGCTTCGACCGAGTCATCGAAGCCAGGTTCCGCGCCCAGGGCAACACCGTTCATTTCATCGACGACGAGCCGTATCACAACTCTATGGGTGAGATACACTGCGGCACGAATGTCCTCCGCGACCCGGTCCGCACGATTCTCTCCGAGCGGCAGGTGCAGGCGGTCCAGTCCGTGAAATCCCGCTTCCGGAGCATTCACAAGGACTGACGCTTTTCCCGGAGAATCATCCAGGCACCGAAGGCCATCAGCCTTCGGTGTTTTCCGTGTTTGACTTCTCTCCGTAGGGCTGGTACATTGAGTCACTTTTGGCGGGATACGGCCCGCCGATCGATAGATAACGGTTACTCGCATCAGGAGAAGAATGATGACTCAGAAACTGGTCGTGGTGTTTGGTGTCGGCCCTGTCGGACAGGGACTGGCGCAAGCCGTGGCGATGTCCGGTTGCGACGTCGTGCTGATCGATGAAGCGGCGGACAAGCTCAAGGACAGCCTGGTCAAGATCACGCAGGCGCTCGATTCCGAAATCGCCCGCTGGGGGCTTACAGAGGGCGAGAAGAAAGCGATACTGAACCGCATCCGCACCTCAACGGATCTGAGTGAGGCGGCGAAGGCCAGCCACGTCATCGAGACGATCCCGGAAGGGCTCGAAGGCAAACGCCAGCTGTTCGCCAAGCTCGACGGCATCTGTCCGGTCGAGACGCTTCTGATCACCAATTCGGCGACGATCACCGTCACCGACACGGCCACGGGCATGA
>MWAR01000632.1 GCA_002068715.1 bacterium ADurb.Bin374 | reverse complement strand
CCCTCTCCATTCGTGAGTGTGCGGAACTGCCCGGAGCGATGTTGCCGCTTCGGGCGGAAATGTGGACATCCTGGGGGGAACGCCGGCAGAGTGAAGCGGGCGTTCGGAGTCGGCATTGCCGTAAAAAAGAGACATCCCCGGTGGTCATACACTCCACCGGGGATGCTTTGCGAGACTTGGCTGGTCTTCGAGAGGGAATGTGCGGATTGCACTTCGCCTACCTTTTTCCGACGATACACGATCGGTATTCGTCGCCGGCAGGCACATACTCTCATTGTATGTACCTCAACATATTCCTTCCTATGGAAAAAGCCGCAACCATCGTTCGAGTCCTTCGACCTCAAATTCAGGGTGACAGCTTGATATCACAACCGGCTCGAAAATGTCAAGTCGAGAAATGCATGTAATATATGTATGTATATAATAACCATGATATATATGGCGATGTCGTCTCGAAGCTGCTGGCGTGCCTGACTGACGGACAGCTCGCAGAGACTCTGAAAATTAAAAGACCAGGTATCCCCGGACAAGCCGGGCATCCTGGTCCAGTGTATTCGAAAAAGGGCTGGTTACTGCAGAACGATCTTCTTCGGCTGAAGGGCGGCGATGTCGTTTTTCGCCAGGCCGCGGGCAACGGCTTCCTTGAGATACGGAATGGCGTCGAGGGTGTGCCCGAAAAGGGGCAGGGCCGTGACGTCGGCCGTGACCGTGCAGGGGCTCATGATGAGGGTCTTGGCCAGTTTCACGTCGTCGGGGTTGCCGCCCGAGGGACCATGGGCCATCAGGGTGCGGTAGGCGTCGATGATCGTCAGGGTCGGAAGAATATGCATTGTTATATCGATGATCTTCTGCGCGAAATTCTCGTGAAGGTTGCCGCGCGTACCACCCATGATTCCCATCAGGTTCTTGAGGCCAAGGGTGACCGTCGCCATGCCGTGGTGCTTGGCGATCGGGACATTGATGACCTTGTTCGCCTCGAGGAACTCACGATAGAGCGGCCATGACTTCAGCACCTTTCCGTTCGGCAGGGGGTGCTCGACGAAGCCGTCGTCGCTGATGTGCGTCACTTCGGCGCCCGCATCGGCCGCTTTCTCTTCGATGAGGCTGCTCGCATAGCATCGCAGAGGGTTGGCGCAGGTGCGGTCGAATACCTTCACTTTTTTCGCGCCGGCTTCAAAACAGGCTTTGACGATGCCGGCCACGAGATCGGGGTTGGTGTTGCCGGCAAGCTCGGGAATGCGGTCCCAGCCAATGTTGGGCTTGACCACGACGACGTCGCCCTGGCTGACGAAACGGCCCATGCCGCCGTATGCATCGAGGGCCGCTTTCAGCATGACGTCAGGCTCGCCGCCTTCGACCCAGACAGACGGAGGAAGTGCCGCACCGTCTTCGGCGAACAGGACGGAGCTTCCTGTGAATACCGGGCCAAGGGCAACGGCTGCCGTGGCTCCGGCGGCCATTTTCAGGAAATCACGTCTCTTCATCTCGTTAAACCTCCCGTCGAATCTCTGCCGGTATTGTATCCGTTACACCGGGCGAGACGCAAATACGTTGCAATGGTTATCCCAGGCGGCGTCGACAGCGCATCGAGGGGCAAACGGAGACTTCGCTGGAAGTCCGGCAGTGGCGGATCGTGATTCGACAGCGCACCTGTGTTGAAGGTCTTCAGATCATCTTGCAGTTAGACAGGAGCATGTACAGATCGGCGACGACGAGAGCAGGGATAAGGAAACGGGAGGCAAACGTCAGCAGGGTCTCGATGCGGGTGTAGGCGTTCTTGTTTGCGAGATGGGTCCCGACCGAAAACAGCAGGCAGAGGAAGATGATCACGTAGTTGGCGATCATCATCCGGTCGATGAACGTCAGGTAGCTGAGGGGCGGCAGGCCCTGCGAGAGGTTGATGTGATACGCGACCGAGCTGAACAGGGCCGCGACGGCCAGGCTGATCTTCTGGGATATCTGCTCGAGGGGAAGCAGTGAGCCGAGCGATGCGATGAGAAGGAAAATGATGGCCGGGGCGATTGTCTTCGCGAAAATGATCGGGTTGAGGCGCGAGACGTCGATTTCCGCGGCGATCTGGGAATACCTGTCACGCTTTTCGCTCTGCAGACCGAACGACGTTGCATACTCGTGCATGCTGCTCACGATGCGGAACCCCTTGATGTCCCAGCCGACGAGATGAAATGCCGGGTCGAGAGCCGAGTCTTTGTCGTCGGAGATGTACTCGCGAAGTTCGAACTCCTGCTCGATGTCTTCGAGAAGCACACGCAGGGTGAACGAGTCGAACGGGTAGTTACGGTAATCGATGTTCTGGTCGAACAGTGCCGAAACCTTGAACACCAAATAATTCACGTCGGTTCCCTCGTAGGGCTTGTGCTCCTCCTGCTTCTCGAGCGTCAACATGCGGCAGTTCATGAACTCGAACTTCGGCTCTTCCGCGCCGCGATACATCATCCACATGTAGAAATCGAGCGGCAGACTCGATGTCTGGAAATCGATCTTGCCCGCCGAGTTGAAATAAAAGCCGACCTTGACCTTCTGGTGGTCTCCGGAAATCTCCTCCGCCGCCTTCTGAATGGATAGCAGGTCGGCTGTCGGGGAAGCAGGCACGCCTGTCGAGGGATTCTGCGCGAATGCCCCCGTGCCGGCCGCTGCGAAAAATATAATAGCAATAATAATAAAACTCAGCAGGATATACAGGCTGCGCCGGTTCGAAGGTGTCGTGAAGGCAAAATTCCCGGACGAAACTTCCCAGGCGGTGACTGTCGATTCGCTCATGTTGTAACTCCCGAAAAAAATAGACCCTGCAACAAATGTTTTGGCTCGATCATCCGTCTGGTGCCAAAACGGGCGGGTTTCAAACCC
>MWAR01000631.1 GCA_002068715.1 bacterium ADurb.Bin374 | reverse complement strand
ACGGTCATCTGTCGCGTGACGGCGCCCGGTGACGCGATGGTCGTGCGGAAACGGCTCTCGATGAACGAGCACAAGCACCGGTATCTGAAATGGTATGCCCGCGAGGATGAGCTGTACCGACGGTTGTTTCCGGAAACCGAGCCGTTCGTCATCGAGATCGGCGGCCGCCGTGTTCCGGGCCATGCCCCCGACTTTGAAAAACGTCAGCTGATCATCGGTGAGGCTCTCCGGCTGTTCCAGCCGGGCGACAACCTGCTCGTGCGCTGGAGCCGCGAAGACGACGACCGAGTGCTGTCGATCAGCAGGGAGGAAATTCCCAGCAGCTTCGCTCGGGATGCGATGATGTCGCTGCGCCTCATGGTCACCCGGCTGATCGCCCGCCCCCTCAGCGAATTCAATGAGGGCGACGTGAAGGGGCTGATCCTGTTGCTCGACGAGAACAAGAACCTGTGGGAGCGCTATTCCCAGGTCAAGGAAGAGAACGAAAAGCTCAAGGAGCAGATCTCGACGATCGAGTCCGTCTTCGAGCAGTTCACGAGGAACACGTTTTTCGGCTGCAAGCGCGATTTCGAGGAATGGGTCGCCGGCCATATGGGCCTGTTCGAAAAGGGGATCCGGCTGATCCATCGCGATTACGTCGTCATCGTGAAAGACGGGAAAAAGCGCCGGATCGACCTGTTGTGCCAGGACCGCAAGGGCGTGCTGGTGGCGGTCGAAGTCGTGTTCAACCCCTCGGTCGAGGACCTCGATGAGACGCTCAGGCTGCTCGAATGGCTCAAGGGCAATATCGAGAGTTTCGGAAACGAGCTGACGGGCGGCAAGATGAAGGCCACCTCGATACGCGGCATGGTCGTCACCAACCGTGAGAAGCCTGAACTCGTCGAGAGGTGCCTCCAGAACGGCATGAAACTGTGCGTCGTGACGAGCGGGTGCGTGATCGATGTCATCGAATGATCCGAGGAACGCCCGCCGAATGACGGGGGAAGACATGCCCGGCGCCGAGCCCCGGGATGACGGATGGGTCGATACGCTTCGCCGGGAACGCCTGCGTCGCTCCGTGAGAAACCCGGGCCTCGCCGCGCTGATGTCGTTCTGCGTCATGGGGCTGGGGCAGATCTATGCCGGCCACATCGATCGAGGCATCATCCTGATGATGATGCATCTGGCGACGGTCCTCAGCGGATACAGCCTGTATTCGCGGGGTTTCCTGTATGAGATGGTGGCGCCCCATTTCGGGCCGGCCGCCATCGTCGCCGCTGCATACGTATCGGGCGTCGTCATAATATTAACATGGATATATAATATAAAAGATGCTTATTACCGGTCGCTGTTCTCCGGCCTTCGCGACTGGTTCGAGGTGGAACGAGTTCTCATTCCGCATTTGAGGGACGGCGGCGCCAGCCACCTGCTGGGTGCTCCGGTCCCGCCCCGAGCGCGTCTCGCGGGCCCATCCGCCGTGAGGGCCGATGCCGTCGAAGAGGCCGACGAAGCGACGGTGATCGAGGTCGCACGCCAGGAAAACGCGACCGTATCCGGGCCGGCCGAAAAAATGGCCGAAGAACCCGGCGACGTGTTTTTGCCGAAGGAACACTCGAAGAAGAAACGCTCCAGACGAACGTCCGACAAACCGGCCGCCGCCATGGCAGACGCCCTCGAAGAGGCGACCGGCGTGGGACGGAACTGGCGCTTCAGTCTCGGCCTTTTCGTCATTTTCCTGCTCGTCGGCGTTTGGATGTTCAACAGACAGCACTGGAATCTCGAGGATCTCCGCCCGTCTTCGACACTCTTCTCCATCAGCACCGACACCGAATCGGCGACGGGGACGGGGGTGGTCCGTTCCGGAATGGACCAGCGCATGTCGATGCGGCGTGCGATCGCGTTCCTCGAAACCGGCTCCGTAACCGCTGCCATCGGTGCGTTCGAGGAGATCGTGAAGCGGCCCGATGCACCTGTCGATGCGTGGAAGGGACTTCTGCGATCCTACCATCGCGATGAGCGGATGGGGGCATACGAGGACGCTCTCGTCAGGTATCTGAAGGCGTTCCCCGACGACGCCGACGAGTGGGTGACGCTCGGAAAACTGCAGTATGACCGGCGGGCATACGTCGAGGCATCGAGGTCGATGCTGAAATGTCTCGCGAAAGATCCAACGCACCTTCGCGGTAACTATATGATGGGTGCTATATATCGAGAACTCGGTCTGGCCGAGGATGCCGTTCCGCACCTGCGCAAGGCTCAGGCGGGCGACCCGCTGAACCCCGAGTTCAACCGGGAACTGGGGGCGGCGTTCCTGGAGGCGCACGACCTCAAGAACGCCAGACGCCATCTCGAAAAGGCCCTCAGCATCGACCAGCAGGACGAGGTCACCCAGCGCCTGCTCGAAGACGTCGATGCCGAGGAACGACGGACCGGAGCCGGGATTGCCGGTGGTGCCGGATATGCCGGAACTCCTTGGGCCGCCGCAGCCCCGTTTTCCCCCGGACCCGGCATGGAGCAGCAACTGCCTCCGGCCATCGCGCCGACGCAGGCTGCCGCTCCGGCGGTTCCCCCAACGCCCGCGCCCGCGTCAGTTCAGCAGCCTGTGCCCGGCAGAACGGCGAGAACGCCGCAGGACGACGACGGTTCACGGGGACGCGGCGTCGTGTTGTATGTCGCGCCCGGTCTGAAAGGCGGACAGGCGCTTCCCGACCTTCCCGATACGATTCTGAAAACGGGGACGCCCGTCCCGATCCAGCCCCAGGCGAATCAGACGTTTGCCGGACTCTCGAACCCGTCGCCGGAACTGTTCAGAAAGACACCCCCTGTCTCCGATCCGGTCGTGGAGGTCGAGATACCGCCTCTGCTCCCGGCCACCGGAACGGAGGGGCCCCAGCCCTCCCCGAAGCCCTCCACTGCACGACCGTCGGACCCGGCGCCGGCGGCGAACGACACTATCGCTACCGTTCCTGCCACTGACACGGCTGTTCCCAAGCCGGAGATCGCTTCGCATGTCCCTGCGGAACCCGTGCCC
>MWAR01000630.1 GCA_002068715.1 bacterium ADurb.Bin374 | reverse complement strand
CTGCGCCGCGAAGCCATCGCCGAGCCGGTATCGATCGCGTTCGCGACGACCAGTTCGGAAGCGGCGCTTCCCCGGGCCATGGAGGCGCTCGAAAAGTTCGGCGTGCCGCGGCAGATCGTCGCGTTCGTGATGCCCACCGGGTACAGCTTCAACCTCGACGGCACGACGCTGTATCTCTCGATGGCGGCGGTCTTCGTCGCGCAGGTGGCCGGCATCCAGATGACGCTAGGCCAGCAGTTGATGATGGTGTTCACCCTGATGCTCACCAGCAAGGGCGTTGCCGGCGTGCCGCGCGCCTCGCTCGTGATCCTGCTTGGCACCGCCGCCTCGTTCAACCTGCCGATCGAGCCGATTTTCATCATTCTCGGCATCGACGAGCTGATGGACATGGCCCGCACGTCGGTGAACGTGATCGGCAACTGCCTCGCGACCGTCGTCGTCGCGATCTGGGAAGGCGAGTTCGACAGGGCCCGCCACGCTCCGCCGCACCAGGTCGCCCTCGAGTGACAAAGGAAAAATATTTGACGATATGAAAAGAGCGAACGTCGCCCCGGATCGGAAACGTGTTTCGTCGCGGGCGATGCGCTCGCTCCTGATTGTTTCGGGAGCCATTTTCGTCGGCTGGAGCTGGCTGGCGTCTTCGATTGTCCCGCTGGTCGTTGCCGGCATCGCGCTTTTCTTCCTCGTCCTGGGAACACCATCGGTCGGAAAGCGACTTCGTCGGCCGACCGCTGATGGGCTGAGATGGCTCGCCCGGGTTCTCCTTCCGCGCCTGTGGCGGGTTCGGACGATCGGACTGGACAGGATTCCGGGAAAAGGCGGCGCTGTTCTCGTCTGCAACCGCACATCGCCCATCGACCCGCTTCTTCTCATGGCGATCGTGCCTCGGCCCGTCCATTTCCTCGTTCCGGCAGCCGACATGAAACGGCCCATCCTTGGCCGGCTCCTTCGCCTGCTCGGTGCGGTCCGGATAGAGACGGAAACGGGAGATGTCGTCTTGCTGAAATCCCTGCGTCGGGCCGCCCGGCATGTCGCCCGCGGTCGCCTGCTCTGCCTCTTCGCGGAAGGCGATATGACGCGGATCGGTATGATGCTTCCGTTCAGGCGGGGCCTCGAGGAGTTCTGCCGGAATCTTGCGGCGCCGATCGTGCCGGTCTGTCTCGAAACGCGCTGGGCCGCCCCCATGCGGATCGACTCGGCGGAGGTGTCGATGCGGTTCCCGCCCCTGCGAACGCCCCTCTGGGCCCATGCCGGCGCGCCGCTGCCCGCCGGGACGCCCCTGCCTGGCGTCAGGGCGATTGTTCAGGAACTTTCCGTCCCCATCTGGGAGAGCGCGATGCGGGAACAGCCGCCATTGACGCACCTCCTGATCAGGCGCATGAGAAGCAGGTTCTGGTGGCCGATCGCCGCCGATCCCCAGCACGACGGCGTGTCGCGCTGGAGCCTGTCGAGCGGGGCCGTCGCCTGGGCGCACGCCTGGCAGGGCGCGCTTCGGGGGCAGACCGCCGTGGCCGTTCTCCTGCCCCCGGGCGTCGCGGCGGCTACGGCAAGCCTCGCGCTTGCCCTGTCCGGCCGGATCATCGTGAACCTGAACTATACCGCCGGCCCGGCGAACATGACGTCGGCGGTCCGGCAGTCCGGAATCCGCACGGTCGTGACGAGCCGCCGTTTCGCAAATAAAATAGCGTATGATATTCCAAGAGATCTTGCCGTCATCGACGTCGAGGGTGAGTCGGTGCGTCTCGATCCGTTTTTCCGGCTGATGGCCGCGCTGGTCGCCCTCGCAGCCCCGATATCGTGGTTGGAATACTGGTGCGGCGCCGAGCGACGGGTCGAACCCGGCGACGTGCTGACGACTATCTTCACCAGCGGCAGCACCGGCGAACCGAAGGGCGTGCCCCTGACCCACCGCAACATCGCCGCCAACTGCCTGGCGACGACCCACCCGCTGAAAATGAGCGATGCGGACGTCCTGCTCGGCATTCTGCCCCTGTTCCACTCTTTCGGTTTCATGTTCCTCTGGTGCGCCCTGATTCACGGAACCAAGATCGTGTTTCACCCCTCGCCTCTCGATGCCGGTCCCATCGGGGATTCCGTTGAGAAACACGGCGTCACGCTGCTGATCACGACTCCGACGTTTCTTCAGCTGTATCTGAAGAAAGTCGCCCCGGAAAAGTTCCGCTCGCTCCGCCTGGTTCTCACCGGTGCCGAAAAACTCCCGGAAAGGCTCGTGCGGACCTTCGACGAACGGTTCGGCATCAGGCCGATCGAAGGCTATGGAACCACCGAGTGCGCTCCCGTTGTTTCCACCAGCGCCCCGGCATGCCCTGCCGCGGGAAAACGCCAGGTCGGGTACCGTCGAGGCTTCGTCGGAAATCCGATTCCCGGTGTGGCGCTCAAGATCGTCGACCCCGACAGCGGCGTCGAGCTGCCCCGCGGCCAGCCCGGACTGCTGATGGTCAAGGGCCAGAACGTGATGGCAGGCTATCTCAACAGGCCCGCCGAAACGGCCGAGGTACTGAATAACGGCTGGTATGCGACGGGAGATCTTGCCCTGGTCGCTGACGACGGGTTCCTTAAAATCACCGACCGGATCAGCCGTTTCTCGAAGATCGGCGGCGAGATGATCCCGCACGGCCGCATCGAAGAGGCTCTGCACGAGGCTGCCGGCACCGAAGCCCGTATCTTCGCCGTCACCGCCGTCGCTGATCAGCGACGCGGGGAACGGCTCGCCGTCCTGCACACCCTTTCCGACGAAGAGCTGCACCCGGTCGTGGCGAAACTCCAGACAATGGGACTGCCGAACCTGTACATTCCGAAGCGCGAGCAGTTCTACCGTGTCGATGTCCTGCCGATGCTCGGAAGCGGCAAACTCGACCTTCGAGGCATGAAGCAGGTTGCCGCAGCGCGCGCCAAGGCCGCCGACATCGAGGCTGCAGCGAAACGGGAAGTCCGAACCTGCCCGGCGACATGAGGCGAAGGCGTTTCGGCCGTGCACCGTGCCGCTCGGTTCATTGACAAGCGGTTGCGATGATGGCAGAGTGGAACGTAGAGAATGCGTTTCGAGAGGATGGACAGCCATCGGAGGAAGGCCTTTGCGGCGGCGTAGGCAGCGCGGCGGAATGTGCCGCGGTCTCGTCGTTTTCCTGCTGTTCTGCCTTTTTGGGATGACAGCCGCGAGCGCCGAAGGCCTTCGTGTCGTTCGCGTGGGTGTCTACCAGAACGAGCCGAAGATTTTCGTGTCCAAAGCCGGTCACCCGTCCGGCATCTTCGTCGACATCATCGAGCAGGTTGCGAAAGACGAAGGCTGGCGCCTCGAATACGTTTCCGGAACGTGGACCGACGGCCTGGCCCGCCTGGCGCGCGGAGACATCGATCTGATGCCTGACGTGGCAATCTCACCGGAACGGGAGCGCATTTTCGCATTTCACAAGGAACCGGTCATGTCTTCGTGGGGCCAGGTCTATGCGCGGCCCGGCTCGGGAATCAGGTCGATTCTCGACCTGAAAGGGCGGAAAATCGCGGTTCTCGAGCATTCGATCCAGCAGACGGCGTTCGAGAGACTCGCTGCCGAGTTCGGGCTGAAGCCGGTGATCATCCCGCTTCCCGATTATGACCGGGCGTTTGCCGCGGTGGCGGCCGGCGAGGCCGATGCGGCGGTCGCGAACAGCTTTTACGGCATGACGCACTTCCGGCGGTATGGGTTCGAAGACACCGCCGTCATCTTTCAGCCCTCGTCACTCTATTTCGCCGCCCCGAAAGGTGCCCGCAACGACATCCTGCTGGCTCTCGACCGTCGCCTGCGACAAATGAAGGAGAATCCAGAATCCGAGTACCATCGCGCGATGAAGCGGTGGCTCTCGGAAGAAACAGCGTTCCGACTGCCCGAATGGGTGAAGGCCGCGGCAGGAATCGCCGTCGCGGGACTTCTGATCAGCCTGAGCGGCGGGTTCCTGCTGAGGCGCCAGGTGCAGGCGCGAACGCTCGAGCTGAAGCAGGCCAACGACCAGATGGTCGTCATGGATCGTGTCCTGCGCGACACCGCGACACGTCTCGATGTCGACGCCGTCATCGACAACGCCCTCAACGGCGTGCGCGACCTGACGGGCATCGACGGCGGCATGCTGTGTCTCACGAACCGCGACACCGACGAACTCGAACTGCGCATCATCGTCAATGCCCCCGAGGATTTCGAGGAGTCGCTGAGAGCGAAGCCGGTTCACCTGGGAAAAGGGCTTCTCGGGCATGCGGCACAGCTCGACGAACCGTCTGTCTTCGAGGAAAACGCCTCGGAACACCCGCTCGTGATGCGGGAGGAATTCCGACGGGGCGGCATACGGCTGTTCGCCGCATTTCCCCTGAAGGCCAGAGGCGGGACCATCGGCATTCTCTGCGTGTTCTCACGTACGATCTCCAGGCTTGACCCCATGAAGCGAAACCTGGTCTGGGACATCTGCGGGCCACTGGCCCTCGCGATCGAGAACGCGCGCCTATACGACCAGGTCCGGCGCCATACCGGGGAGCTCGAGCGCCGCGTCGTCGAACGCACCTCCGAGCTTCAGACCGCGATGGAGCAGGCGCGGACGGCGGACCGCATCAAGTCGTCGTTTCTGGCGACCATGTCGCACGAGCTCCGGACGCCGCTCAACTCGATCATCGGCTTCACCGGCATTCTTCTGCAGGGCCTCGCCGGGCCGCTGAACGAGGAGCAGACGAAGCAACTGGCCATGGTGCAGGTAAGCTCGCGGCACCTGCTTGCCCTGATCAACGACGTGCTCGACATCTCGAAGATCGAAGCCGGCCAGCTGAAGCTCTCGCCGACACGATTCGATCCGATGATTTCCCTGGAAAAAACGGTCAGGATGATGCATCCGGCGGCCGAGAAGAAGGGGCTCGATCTCTGGCTGGAAACGGCCGGCGACCTGTTCGAAGTGACGGCCGACCAACGCCGGTTCGAGCAGATTCTGCTCAACATCGTCAATAATGCTGTAAAATACTCCGAACGGGGCAGTGTCGTGATCCGGTGCCGGGCCGTGGATGGAGACACCCTGACGGTGGCTGTTTCCGACACCGGAATCGGCATCGCCAGGGAGGACCTTGCAAGGCTGTTCCAGCCGTTTCAACAGGTCGATTCCGGGCTGACGAGAAAATTCGAAGGCACCGGTCTCGGACTTTCGATTTCCAGAAAACTGCTGGAGCTGATGGGCGGGGCGATCGACGTCGAGAGCGAGCCGGGCCGCGGCAGTACCTTCACCATTCGTCTGCCCCGGCTGCCGAAGGAGAGGGTATGAGCTGGAAAGTGCTGATCATCGAGGACAACGAGCAGAATCTCTATCTGATGCAGTTCCTGCTGGGAAAACGCGGGTTCGAGACCGTTGGCGTTAGGAACGGACGGGATGGCATAAAAGCCGCGCTGGAGCTTGCACCTGCGATTATATTGCTTGATATACAGCTTCCGGAGATGGACGGATACGCCGTTGCCGCAGAGATGAAAAAACATCCGGAACTGGAGGGGATACCAATCATCGCCGTGACGTCATATGCCATGGTCGGCGATCGGGAGGCCATCCTTGCTGCGGGGGCCACGGGGTATATCGAAAAGCCGATCGATCCGGAAACCTTCGTGAGCGAGATCAGCGCCTTCCTGCCTGAAGGCCGTCATGGAGAATGAGCCGTGATCATACTGATCGTCGATGACAGAGAGGACGGAAGATACCTTCTCGAGGCGCTTCTCAAGGGAAACGGCTACGAGGTCGAGAGCGCCCAGAACGACTTCGGCCCGCAGCCGGGCGAAAAGCTGATCTTCGGGCCGGCAGGGTCGACCTGATCATCAGCGATATCCTGATGCCGATCATGGACGGGTTCGAGTTCTGCCAGACGGTGAAATCCGACGCCGCGCTCGGGAACATCCCCTTCATATTCTATACTGCAACATATACGAGTTCGCAGGACGAAGCGTTCGCCCTCAAGCTCGGGGCGGACCTGTTTCTTCGGAAACCGTGCGAGCCCGAAGAACTTTTGGTGAAAATA
Source organism: bacterium ADurb.Bin374 (assembly GCA_002068715.1). Next base: position 10,021 of record MWAR01000630.1, on the reverse strand, counting down.
CAGGGTGTCATCCGGAAGGAGGCGCTTCCGGAAAAAGCGGATGCTCCCGTTTCGGAGAAGGACGTGCTCAGACTGTACAACGAGCGGCTTGTACACAAGCTCGAGCAGAAGATGCTCGAGGCCGAAGCGTCGGCGCGGGATCTGGAGGAGGAAAAACGGCGATTCAAGCGGCTCGTCGACGAGCTTCCAATCGGTGTGATACTGCTCGATCGGAACGGCCTTTTCCGGTATGTGAACCCTCGTTTCACCTTCCTGTTCGGATATACGCTGGAAGAACTGCCCGATCTGACCGCCTGGCGTCTGAAGGCGTATCCGGATGCCGGATACCGAGAGAACGTCACGCGGCGCTGGCAGGAGGCCAAATCTTCCGGAAGTCTGCCGGAAAGCTGGATGGTTCGGATCAAGTGTCGGGATGGGGCGATCAGGCAGGTGCGGATCCACCCGTCGTTTCTCGAAAACGGCGACCAGGTCGTCACGTTCGTCGATGTTTCCGACCAGGTGCGTATGGAGGCGAACCTCAGACAGGCCCAGAAGATGGAGGCCATCGGCACGCTGGCGGGCGGCATCGCCCACGATTTCAACAACATTCTCGCGGCGATCATGGGCTTTGCCGAACTCGCCACTCACGAGATCCCGGCCGGAAGCGTCGCCGCCGAACACCTGAGAGGAATCCTGCCGGCCGCCGAACGAGCGAAACAGCTCGTCGGAAAGATTCTCGCGTTCAGTCGCCAGTCGGAGCAGGAACGGGTGCCGCTTGCGCTCCACCTGGTGGTTGAGGAGGTGCTCTCCTTCATACGGTCGGCTCTGCCGGCGACGATCGAGATCCGCCGGGAGATCGAGCGGGACTGTGTGGCGTTCGCCGATGCGACCCAGATTCACCAGGTCGTGATGAATCTCTGCACCAACGCCTTTCACGCGATGAAAGACCGGGGCGGTGTGTTGCTCGTCCGCCTGAAGCGGGTGACGCTATCTGCAGACCAGACGAAACTGCTTCCCGGCCTGGCTCCTGGCGAGTATGCGAAACTGACGGTGCAGGATACCGGCTGTGGGATGACTCCGGAAATATTGGCCAAGATATATAATCCATATTTCACGACAAAGGGCGATGGCGAGGGAACCGGCCTGGGACTGTCGATCTCGCACGGCATCATCGAAAGTCACCTCGGCGTGATCGACGTCGCCAGCGAGCCAGGGGTCGGCACAACGTTCGACGTGTATCTCCCGCAGATGGAGTCACTGCCAGAAACGCTTGGAGAAGCCGGCGAAGAGCCGATTCCCTGTGGCCACGAGAGGATCCTCTTCGTCGACGACGATGCCGGCCTTACGTTTCTCGTTCGGGAAATGCTGCGATTGCAGGGGTATCGGGTCGAAACCTGCACGGCTGGCCCGGAAGCCCTCGAACTCGTCCGATCCGATCCACTGGCCTTCGATCTGGTCATCACCGATCTCTTCATGCCGCAGATGACGGGATATGAGCTGGCTGCGGAGATTCTGCGCCTGCGAAGCGATATGCCCCTCATCCTCTGTTCGGGCACCGCCACGGCTCAGGTGGCGAGCAGGGCCGAAACGTGCGGATTCAGGGAATTCATCAGCAAACCCTTTTCCAGACGCGATCTCGCGGTCGCCGTCCGTCGGGTGCTGGATCATCTGCGATAAATAAAAAAAGTTCATTCAGGGCAAAGAGAACCGAAATTGCGAGAAATCGCGAGATAATGGCTTGCTTTATATTGAAAACGTCTTCTTGTCACATTCCAGGTTTGCCGTCGGTGTGACGAAGGTAATTATAGAAGTAAGGGAAACCGGATGGCCCGCCCTGCACCCGGACGGGACCGACGAAACGAACAGCCGGTTTCACGACAGGAGGCGCAGGCCATGCTCGTCAAAAACGTTGTGGCTTCCATCACGCCGAAGGTTGCGGCGCCGGAGAAAACGGCGCAGGAGCAGAAGGCCGGCGACTTCAGTTCGGTTCTCGACGCGGCTGCCGCTGGGGAAGCGAAGGCACCCGAAGAGGTGGTTCAGCCGGACGCGGCTGGCCGGGTGGGGGTCGCTCAGACGGCAGGTCCTTCCGATACCGACTGCAGCGGTTGCCGGAAGGACGATAGTGCGGATGACTCGATCGTTGATGCCAGTGAATCCTCTGAGGCCTCGGAACTGAATAACGGTGGGTATGCAATCTACTTCTCGTGGTATGTGCGGGTTGCGGACGACGTGGGAAAGGTCGAATCTCCGGCGGTTCAGCTTTTCCACGACGTCGCGGAACGGATCTCGAATGTCTTTCTGAACGGAAACGGATGGCGCGGCAATCCCGTCCAGGCCTTGCTGGCCGGAACCGAATCCGTCGTTCGGAACGACGCGGGTCAGGTCGGCTCCTACCTCGGCTCGCTGCTCGAATCGGCGAAAAGCGGTCTTCAGTCTCTCGTCCAGTCGCTCAACAACGGCCCGTTCTGGCCCGGAAGCACCTCTTCCTCTTCCAGGTCCGCGTTCTCGAGCGTGGCGGATACGGCATTCGATACATCGTATATGACGAACATCGCTCTTGCGAAGCTCCAGTATGGCAGCAGATCGGGAAGCGGCATTGGCGGCAATCTGAGCGGGCTGGGAAGCCTGAGCGGCCTGGGGGGCTCGGCATCGTCGATCGTCTCCGAGTTGATGAGCGGTTCCGGCCTGAGCCTCGGTTCGTCGACGGCGAACCCCCTGCCGAGAAATCGACTGGGCGGGCAGATCGTGATGATTTCGAATGATAGAGACACGGCATCTTCCGAAACACCATCGAATATCGGGACGGACGAAGCGGCGCGACGGTTCCTCGAAGCGTTCAAGGTGTTCGTGGAATCGCTGAAGCGCGAAGAGTCGCAGAAACCTGTCGCAGAGGCCGAAACTGAAAAAGACGCTGAAAGCGATGCGACGAAAGACGGCGCGCCGGAAGAGGCTCGGGATGCAGCAGCGAACACGATCACAGCCTGATTCGCAGAACGGTTCGAATACCGCCGGTTTCCAATAGAATGTCCAGAGGCAGGCAAAACACCAGATGCGACAGACAGAAAGGGATGTGGGATAAGGCAGGCAGATATTCTCAGGTGAACAGCGGAGCGTTCCACGGCCGACTCACGGCGACACGTCACTGCAATGCGTAACTCTCTTGCGCCATCGGAAAAGCCACCAGAAACGACACACCCCCGGCCGCGCTCCGGCAGTAAACCCGCGGAATCCCTGAAATACAGGGCCCGCGGGTTTTTCTCCCTGGGGGAGAATGCACGTCAGGCGCCGGCGTCGTTGCGGTAGACGAGGGCGATGCCGGCGCTGAGGTGGGCGCCCAACAATATAATAATGCTACATATATATACCCAGAGCTGGAGGGCAACCACGGCGCCGAGTGAACCGTAGACGAGCTGGTAGCTGTTCCAGTCGCTTCCCAGGAACCAGGTGAAGATGTGCTTGGTTCCTTCCCAGCAGACGGCTCCGCATAAGCCTCCGGCACCGGCCTCGATCCAGCGGACCTGCGTGCCGGGGACGAATTTGTACATCAGGGTGAAGAGGGTCAGAATGCCGAAAAACGGCGTAAGCTGCACGGCCCATCTGCCGGCAACGCTCATTCCGGCGAAGATTTCCTGGCCGAGAACTGGTGCGAGTTTCAGCGACAGGTTGAACGCCGCCGTCGCGACGAGGGAGATGACGACGAAGCAGATGAGACCGGCCACCATGACCAAAGCGAGAACCCGCTCGTGCAGAAAATGCCGTGGCTGCGCATCCTTCCATGCCTGGTTGATGTTCTGCGAAATGCCCGCGAAAACGCCGGTGGCTGACCAGAGAAGGGCGGCCATACCGAGGACGCCCACGGTGCCGCGAAGTTCGATGACCTGCCGGATGTTTTCGCTGACGATGTTTCGCGAGCTCGGGAGAAACTGGTCGCAGTAGTTCAGAACCTGCTCCTGCAGTTCGTTGCTCTGCAAAACCGAACTGTAGAAGGCGATGAGAAAGATCAGGAGCGGGAAGAGAGAAAATATTGCATAATATGCAATCGCCGCGGCCGCTTCCAGAGCCTCGGTTTCGGTGACCCGCTGATTGATGACGACGGCAAGCCGGAGCAGCCGGTCGATTCCTTCGGGAAGTGCGAAGCGTTTTGTCATGATCCGATTCGTCTCACGATACCGGAAGGATACCAGAATCAGATCAGCAGGGAAAACCCCCAGCCGGAAACGGGCTGGTCACGTTGCGCGAGGCATGGGACGACCGGATACAGGTCCTGTTGGAGCAGGAAGGCGAGATCTTCGGCCATGCCGATGCGCAGCACCGCCTGCCCGGCGCCGGAATTCCGAAGCAGCTTCAGGGGATCGCGATAATACCCGTAGATCGCCAGCGCCGCCTGGCCGCCTTCGCCGACCTCGAACGCCTGATCCGAGGGAATCTGGCTCAACAGCCGCGAGACGAGAAACCCGGCGCAGTATGCGTCGTCGATGGCGAACCGCTCCTCGCGGCCGGCGCAGACCATCGTGATGTCCAGCCCGCCCTTCGTCGCCGCGGCGAGGGCCGCCTCGACGACGGCGCCGGCGTTGAGAAACGAGCCGAGAAACACGTGCGGGGCCAGGTTCACGTCGGCAACGGCTCGCGTGCCGTTGCTCGACGTGAACACCACGGTCCTGCCTGCGAGATCGAGATTCGTGTATTCCCGAGGGCTGTTGCCGTGGTCGAATCCCTCGGGCAGCACCCCCCCGCGTTCCCCGCACAGCATCGGATGCACCTTCTGCTGCGAGGCGAACTTCATCGCCTTCTGCAACGTCGGCGTCAGGATGACCTTCGCGGGCTTCCTCGAGAAAATGACCTGGAGCGTGGAGGTCGACCTGAGGACGTCCACCACGATGCAGACCTTGTTTGACGGCGCCTGCACCTGGTCGGGGGTGAAAGCGACGTCAATGTTCATGACCATCCGGCTCGTCGTCGGACTCCAGAAGCTCGCGCATGCCGATTTCCAGAAGGGCGCGCCGGGAATCGTCGAGCGTTGCCCTCGTATCCTGCCTGGCCGCGTCGATCTGCGAAAGCAGCGTTTCACGATGCGGCGGGGCAGTCTCCCCGAGCAGCAGGGTGATCAGCTTGTCCAGACGCGCATTTCTGGTGTTCAGCTCCTGCAGGTTCTGCAGCACGAGGGAGAGGGTCTGACTGACCTCGTCTGTGGGCCGGAGGGCATCGCACCCGCTTTCGCCGAGAGCCTCGCGGATCTCTCGCAGCGACTTCCCTTCGGACCTCGCCAGCTGCATGATGCGTCTCAGGACATCGATATGCTCCTGGCGGTATTTCCGGTGGCCGCCCGACGTACGTTCGGCGGTGAGGCACCTGGGGAACTGGGTTTCGTAGTAGCGGATCGTGTGCGCCGCGAGTCCGGTGATGCGGCAGACCTCGGCCATAGTGAATCGTTTATCCATGATGAACGTGGGTCTCCCTCAGAAATTCGGCCAGGCGTCCCGGCCACTGTTCGGGCCTGGCGAGAACTGCCACCAGGAGGATGACGGCGATGCTGAAGGCAATGCAGAACATGACGACCTCCCTGTTGAAGTGGATTTGAATACCTAGTGATGTATATTTTGTCGGATTATCCGCTCCTTTCGTGTCTCATCGGATGTTTTGCGCCGCGGCAGGCGGCAGGGCGCCGGCGATTGCCGACTCGGCGTTGCCGATGACCGCGTCGACGAATTTCCAGAGCTGTCGTTCCGTTTCCTCCGGCGAAACGTGGCGGGGAGGAGCCGGGCGTGCCGTTTCTTCGGAAAAAGCCGGCGCCGTTTCGGAGCCGTCCGCGGGAGGCGGGGACGCGCTCGTGGAACTTCCGGACACAGGAACGGTCATGCGATGCATCTCCCGGGGGGCCGCGGCCTGGATGTCTTCCAGTTCGGCGCTGGCGACGATGATCTCGGTCTGGGGAGCCGCGCCGCCGGCGATTTCCGTTAGACGTCGCCTGACGTCGATGTCGGGCGGCCGTTCCGGTCCCATGGCGAGCGGCGTCGGGAGGTTGTAGAGCCGTTCGAGTTGGTTGCGCAGTCGCCGCTCCTGGTCATACATCCGGCGTTTACCAGCGTCGGCGGGCGCCGTGCGCAGCTCGTCGCCGGTCGCGCCCCACCGGTATTCGATCGCGTGGTACGGATCGAACGAGAGGTCGAACAATCGCTCGAGAACCTGATGAAACGTCAGGGTTACCGGGGTGCCGGCTGAATTCTCGTATGTGACCGTCAGTTGCGGACTGAGCGAGTCGTAGAGCGACAGAAGCTCGGCCGCGAGCCGGTCGGCGGAGCCCGCATACTCGATCGCCGGATCGCGGCGGGCGGCCATCCGGATCATCCGTTCGGTCTGCGCGTAGAAATCCTGGAAGGCCACCTTCAGACGGGCGTCACGCGATGGGGTCGAGTAGGATTCCCACTCGCCGTCGGTTCCGTAAATGTTCCACGGAAGCGAGCCCGGATGCGGCTTGCGATGAATGCCGGCCTGGATGCAGAGATCGACGGCCAGCGCCCGATACCGGACATCCTCGTGGATATCCTCCATCATGGCCCTGAAATCCTCGAACGGCCGCACCCGACCGCCGCGCGAGCTCAGCCGCGCCCGCACGTAATCGAAATACGATAGGCCGTTCATTCCCTGGAACTCATACGAGCCGCGGTATTGATCGTCGGCTGAATAGTCCTTGATATTGTGGTTCGTGAGGCGGTGAATCTGGCCGTCGCTGCCGTACCAGATCGGCCTCCATTTGCGGAAGCCGCCGCCCTGGGACTGGCTGCCGAGCGCGAACTTGCCGCCGAACCACGGCCGCGAGACGCTCCGGTCGGGGTGCGCATCGATCAGCCGCACCCGCCCGTCCTCCGTCACCTTGTAGACTAGCGCCACGTGGCCATTCGGGTCGTAATACACGGTTCCGGGTCGAATCGTATCGGCGCCGATGCGGATGGGATACGTATCTCCCGTCTCGATCTCGGGGGCCATTCTATAGTATCCGGAATTTATCAGGGTGACGTAGCCGAACAGCTTCTGGGGCGAGGAAAACGCGTCCTGGTCCTTGAAGCATTTCGGCCGGTTCCCGTGGCTGTACCGCTCATCGCCGCGGCTCTTCTTCGTGATCTCGCACACGTATCCGAAGGGCAGGCGGAGTTTGTAGGCGACATACGCCCGAACGAGATACGGGAAGTCGGCGCAGTCGGGTGACAGGTTGAACTTCTGGTCCTCGCTCCCGTACAGCGGATTCTGCCTGCTGTCCCGGATGAATCGGTTCAGATTCGGGTGGCCCGACTCGCCGAGTCGCGCCACGAAATCGCTGTAGACCTGCTCGTCCTGGTCGGTCCAGCGGGTCGCGTTGAGCGCCCAGGCGCCGGCATCGACGATGGCGGGCGCGAAGAACCAGCAGAAAAACGCGAGCAGGAGCGTCAAGGCCGCGAACACCGGCCGACGCCCGCTTCCATGTCCTGATGTCACTCGTGCTCCGCTGCGCGGAAATGGCATGCGAACTCCTCGGTGACCCCCCTATCGGCAGGTTTCCCGGTTTTCTTTCGTTTCCTCGAAACTGGACGAAGTTCGACGTTCAGCCGACAAAGGTGATGAACGAGAGAAGGGGAAGACTGATATGGGAATCGCTCTCCGAAAACATGCGACGGGTTGCCGGCTTCTGCTCGCGGCGGCAGTTCTGACCCTGGGTGCAGCCGCTTTTCTGACGATGGTCGACATGCCTGCCGTTGGGGCGGCGGTGGAGAGCGGGGCTGTGATCCCGGCTCCCCTGGCCGATCCGGCGGTGTGCGGCTATTTCAGACTCAGGGACGGCTTCGACCGGCTCATGAAAGGCGGAGCAGCCTCACCCGTCGCGACCGCTCCCGAGCGGATCTTTTTCGATGCGTTCGAAGCGGCTGCCCGTGCCCGTGACCAGGTCAGGGCGAACGCCCGCGGCGAGCCGGCGAAATCAACGAAAAAGAAAGATTCGCAGAAGGGAAATGAAACGGCCGAGACGATGCTCGGAGCCATCAGAGCCTTCTCGACGGCGCGCGCGTTCGTGCCGGACGATCTGTTCGTCTTCGTCCGCGGCCCCGGCGAGTATGCCGTCCTGGTGACCGGGAACGTCACGCCGCAGGCCTGGGAAAACCTGTTCGACGCTTCGGTCAGGCTGCCTCGCGCAACGGGATTCACCGTGAACACCGCCGGGGCGGACAGCGCAGCCGACCGCCCGATTCTGCACGTCGGGCCCGGCTACCTGCTCCTGGCGCCCGCCGGCCTTGAAGGAAACCTGCTCGATGCGCTCCAGGCCGGGGCGACTCTCGACGGGGACAAGTGGAAGACGTTCCGGAAGATGGTTGCCCTCGAGCCTGTCGCCGCGCTCGAAGCCGACATGGAAGGCTTCCTGGACCGCCGTCGCGGAAATGGAACGGAAGAGGCGCTGCTGCCCTTCCCCTACGACAGAATCCAGGTGTTGCGGCTTCTCCTCGATGCCCGCGTCATCAAAGCCCAGTTGTATGCGCCCGATGAACAGGCCCGTATCCTGCTCCGCCAGACGGCCGGGGGAATCGCGCAGGGAATCAAGGCCGCGACGGCCGGTTCCCTGTTCGCGGATGCGTTCGGAACGATCGCCGAATCGATGCAGCAAACGAGCGTTTTCATCGAGGGCCGTGGACTCGAACGAAACGCGCCGCTGGCCGGGGTTTCCACGCTCGGCGTTCTGGCGCAGATGCTCAGCCGCGCGCTTCCCGGAACGGCCGTTCAGTAAACGTCACTCGAAACGCAGGGCCTCGATCGGGTCGAGCTGGGAGGCTTTCCAGGCCGGATACAGGCCGAAGAAAATGCCGACGGCGGCCGAGAACGTGACCGCGATGATCATCGCAGGAATCGAGACGTAGACCTGCCACTCGGTGAAGCGCGAGATGATGTTGGTCAGGCCCATGCCGAGCAGAATGCCCAGCAGGCCGCCGACGCACGAAAGCGTCACCGACTCGACGAGAAACTGGGTCAGGATGTCGCGGGCGCGGGCGCCGATCGCCATACGGATGCCGATCTCGCGCGTGCGCTCGGTGACCGAGACGAGCATGATGTTCATGATGCCGATGCCCCCGACCACCAACGAAACCGAGGCGATCGCGCCGAGCAGCAGGGTGATGATGCCGAGGGTCGAGCCGGCCATCGCCGCTATGTCGGCCTGGGTGCGGATCTGGAAATCGTCGTCCTGGTTGTCCGTGAGACGGTGGCGGCGGCGGAGAACGTTCGCGATCTCCTCCTTGGCCTCATCGACCGCGTCGTCGCTCACGGCCGAGGCCATGATCATGTTGATATGCGTGATTCCCATCATGCGGCGCTTCACCGTCTCCAGCGGCGCCAGGGCGACGTCGTCCTGATCCTGGCCGGGCCCGCTCTGGCCGCGCTCTTCTAGAACGCCGACGACCTCGAACGGCATCTTCTTGATCCGGATGGTCCGGCCGATCGGGTTGATCGAACCGAACAGGTTGTCGGCGACGACCTTGCCCAGGACGCATACCTTCGCGCCGTTGCGGACCTCCTGGTCCGTGAAATACCTGCCGACGGTGACCTTGGAGGCGCGGATGTCGAGATAATCGATGCCGACGCCCATGACCTGGGTCGACCAGTTCTGGTTGGCATACACCATCGGGCCGCTGGTACGGACGACCGCCGAAACCATGCTGAGCGATGAGCAGTCGGCTGCGATCGCGTCAGCGTCGGCCTCCGTCAGGGTCGTCATGGTGCCCATGCCCATGCGCGCCCCGCCTGACGAGGAACTGCCCGGCATGATCATGATCAGGCTGGTGCCCATCTTGGAAATTTCGTTCTGCACCGATGCGTAGGCGCCCTGGCCGACCCCGACCATCGTCACGACCGAACCGACGCCGATGATGATGCCGAGCGCCGTGAGAAACGAACGCATCTTGTTGCGCGCGATGCTGATCAGGGCCAGGCGAACGACGCCCCAGAGGTTCATGGAAGCTTCGCTCCTTCCTGCTCGTCAACGGCTGGCGGCTCGGTTTCATCGGCGAAACCGTTCTGCTCGAGCGGC
>MWAR01000629.1 GCA_002068715.1 bacterium ADurb.Bin374 | reverse complement strand
CACGTTCTCGGTGTACGACTACTCGCACCTCAAGGCGGGTTCGGTCATCGACGAGACGACGCCGATCGACCTCCACCCCACCAGGCGCGACGAGTACGCGCAGACCAAGCTCCTCCAAGAGCAGCTCTACCGGGCCGAGATGGAGCGCCGCGAGGTCGTCATCCTCCGCCCGGGCATGATCTACGGCCGCGACAACCTGTGGCACGCGTTGCTGGGCGCCGAGCTCGGACCGCTGTTCCTTCGCATCGGCAGCCGGGCAACCCTGCCGATGACCTACGTCGAGAACTGCGTCGCCGCGATGGTCGCAGCGATCGATGCGCCCGGGGTCGCCGGTGAGACGATCAACATCGTCGACGACGACCTCCCCACGCAGGCCGAGTACGTCGCTGCCCTCGAACGGCAGACCGAGATCCCGTCGTCGATCCCGGTGCCCTGGCCGCTGATGAAGTTGGCGGCGACCACGATCTCGGTGGTCAACAACCGCTTCCTCGACGGTCGGGCCAAATTCCCCGGCATCGTCGTTCCCGAGAAGCTCGACGGCCGGTTCAAACCCTTCCGGTACAACAACGACCGCGCTCGCCGCCTGCTCGGGTGGGCGCCGCAGTACACCCTCGCGCAGGCATTCACCCGGAGCCTGAGCGACACCGACCTCGTCGTCGAACGGGCCGGCTCGGCGTGAAGGTCGCGTACCTCACCGGCGAGTACCCCCGGGCCACCGACACGTTCATCCAACGCGAGATCCTCGCCGTGGAACGGTGTGGGGTGGACGTCGAACGGTTCGCCGTGCGGCGTCCGGGTGACGAGCACATGGTGGGTGAGCGCCAGCGCAGCGAGCGCGACCTGACCACCTACCTCCTCGAGCAGCCGTCGTCCTCCTACGCTGGAGTGCTGGCCCGGGCGTTGCGCCGGTCGCCACGCCGGTTCCTCGCGGCGCTTCGGCTCGCCGTGAGGACGCGTCGGCTCGGCCCACGTGGCGCCGCCAAGCAGGCGGCGTACTTCGTCGAGGCTGCAGTCCTCGCCGAGCTGATGGCCGAACGTGATGTCGACCACCTCCACAACCACTTCGCCGACTCGAGTTGCACCGTGGCCATGCTCGCCTCGGAGCTCAGCGGCACGACCTACAGCTTCACGCTTCACGGCCCCGCGATCTTCTTCGAGCCCAACGAGTGGCACCTCGGCACCAAGCTGGAGACCGCTGCGTTCTGCGCGACGATCAGCAACTTCGCTCGGTCCCAGGCGTGCCTGTTCAGCCCCTCGGAGGTCTGGCCCAGGATCCGCATCGTGCACTGCGGTGTGGACGAGGCCGACGTCGCCGACGCCACCGCGTCCTCTAGGGTCAACGTACGTTCCGCGGAAAATAAAACCGCTCCGGCAAACGCGATTGCCGCCGTAAAAATCAGTTTTTTCAACTGAAACCTCCTGTCGTTAGTACGCGGTAAACATACCCCGGACGACAGGAGAACAGAATGAACAGAGCCTGAACGCTGAATAACTTTTTGTTATATACGGGTTTCCGGGCAGGCAGAAAGATTGCGTGAAAAGAGAAGTTCAGTATACTGAAGGAGTGAAAACAAGAATACTTATAATAGAAGACGTCGCCGAACTCGCGGAGCTCGTCAGCCTCTACCTTGAAAAAGAAGGCATGGAAACCCTGCGCTGCGAATCGGCGGAAGAAGCTCTTGAACGCCTCGACGGATGGAAGCCGGATCTCGTCGTCCTCGATCTGAATCTGCCCGGCATGAGCGGCTTCGATTTCCTGAGCCGATACCGCAAGACGAACTCCGGTCCCGTCCTCATCGTCTCTGCGAGAAACGCGGACGAAGACATAATAGAAGGATTAAGCGGAGGAGCCGACGAGTTCGTCTCGAAACCCTTTTCCCCCCGCGTCCTCGTCGCCCGCGTTCGAGCGATGCTCCGCCGCGCACAGGATTCCGGGACGGAAGCGCGGAATGCCCGCGAAATCTCATTCGGACCCTTCGTCCTCGATGCCGACGCGTGCATCCTCAAAAAAAACGGAAAACGGATTCCCCTCTCGGCCAAGGAATTCGACGTGCTCTTCTGCCTCGCATCCTCTCCCGGAAAAGCGCTCTCCCCCGAACTGATCTACCAGACCGCCTGGGACAACGCCTACGGGGATCTAACCGCGGTCGCGGTCTACATCCAGCGGCTGAGGAAAAAAATCGAGGACGGAAGCGGAATGCGCTTCATCGAAACGGTGCACGGCAAAGGCTACCGCTTCGCGCCGGAAGGAGACGGAGAAGAACAATGAAAATACGGACGCAGTTCGCGGCACTCATCATCGGCATCATTCTGGTTCCCTTCTCGATCATGGTGGGAGCCCTCGTCTTCAGCTGGGCGCGTGAACCGGAGAGGATTCTTATTCCCGGCTATAAGGAAATAAGCGAAATAGCCGGAACCGACATCGATCCGGAGCAATGGAGGGAGCTTGCGAAGATTCTTGAACGGAGGCCGGCAGCGATCGAGAATCTCGTACTCGGAGCGAACCAGACCATCCTCTATTCCGGCTTTGCGCACTACGATGCCGGCCGAACCTTCGGCTACGAGGATTTGTTCAATCTGATGCGGGATACGAGCCATCAATATTTTTATCAGCTCGACCGCCCGACAGAAAAAGGAACCGACGAAGAAGCCTCGGACTTCCTCGTCGTATCCCGCGTCATGCGGAAGGAACGCCGCCCGCCCGACCATATCACGATTCTGTTCAGGGGAATGTCCCTCGTCT
>MWAR01000628.1 GCA_002068715.1 bacterium ADurb.Bin374 | reverse complement strand
AAGAACCCGCCTGCCGATCTCATTGAGGCCGCTGCCGCGGAAGGGAGTTATGAGGGATATTCGATGCGCGGCGAGAACGGCAAGAACAAGGACGAGCGGGGCAAGATCACCATGCGTGACGCTTTTGCCGCCTCTTCGTCTTTCGAGGGCTATCTGCGCATGCTGGCCGAAGAGAAATACGGCGGGGACATCGACGTGGCGGTCAACGCGGACGGGACTTTCCGTGTGACGAAGCCCGACGGCGCTTTTGCGTTGTTGAATTATCGGCCCGATTCGCTTAATATCGTCTCCGTTGATTGGGAAAGTGCCGATTTCAAGGCCCAACAGGAGAGCGACATGAGCAAACAGAACCAAAAACCTTCCGAGCCTGCGGCCCCGGCTGCGAGCGCCGAACCCGAAGCGCCTGTTGCGCCCGCGGCTCCGGTTGCCGAGATTCCAAAACCGGCTCTGCCCGCGGGCCTGACCGAGGACATGATCGCTTTCGCGCTGACGAACTACAAGGCTGTCCGTGCCGAACACATCGCCACCATCAAGGCCGCGAAGACTTGCGAGTTCACGGATGCGGAGTTTGACGCCTTCCCGATCGACACGCTCGCGAAGATGGCCAAACTCGCGGCGAAACCGGCCGAGCAGGGCGCTGCCCTGAAGACCGACAATTCTTTGATCGCCCCCGCCCCGGCGGCGAAGGGGACGGGCGGGACGTTGCTCCCTCCCGAATAACAAAACCAAAAGGAACACAAAAATGAGCAGATTCAAGACAGTCGTTCCGGTTCCCCTCGGCGAGATCCGTCGTATTGAGGGCAAACTCGGCGCTACGGCTTTGGCCGGGCAACTCTTGACGGCCTCCGATTCTTTCGCGGCCGGCAACAGCTATCACGCGCAGTCCGACGGGGCGACGTTTGCCCTGAACACCGCCGGCAACGCCCTTGGTGTCCTGATCCTTGTGGAGCAGGAGGATATGGTCACCGCCGCGGACGCGATCACGGTCGCCCGTCCGATCAACACTTGGGGACGCGCCCATGTGCTGAAGGCCGGTGAAGAGGCTACGGTCATCCTTACAGCCGCCGCGACGATCGCCGCCGGCGACAAGTTGGCTCCTGCCGCAGACGGCAAGGTTGTGAAGGTGACGGGCGCGACGGGCGAAGCGGACCCGATGTTCACCGCCATCGAGACGGCAACCGCCGGCGCGACGGGCGACGCCCTCCGGATTTTGGCCCGCGTTCTGTAACGCGACGCAAGAAAGGACAAGAAAAACATGAGCAACTTCATGGTTGACAGAGCAGTGGGTCGCCGGTACTTCACCAAGGGCGATGGCAAGGTGTATCTCACCCTTCCGACCGGTCAGGTCGACGAGGGCGGGAAACCTGTCTATGAGGACAAGGTCGTTTCTGAGTCGGGCATCGATGCGAGCGGCGCGCTGACGGCGACCGAGTACAAGAAGGTCGATTCGGTCATCACCGAGATCCGCAACGGCGTCGACCGCTTCACCGCTTGGATGTTGGGCTTGACGGGCAACGTCGAGCGTTTCGACGGCATGAGCGTCATGAATTTCTGGTACAACCGGCGCACGGGCAACACCGTGTCCCGCACGACCATGAATCTCGAGGACGACGCGCCGGGCACCACGATCTCGACGGAAGAGGACGGCGTGCCGCTGCCCATCGAGTTCGCCGACTGGATCACCAGCATCCGCAGCGATCCTGTCGCTTCGGCCGCGGCCGGATTCGACGTGGCGGCGCAGAAAGCGCGCGCGGCGGCTGACGCCGTCGCGTTCGGCAACGACCTCCGGCAGATCAACGGCTGGAACGGCCTGTCCTATAAGGGCGTGAAGGTGTACGGGTTCCGCGATGTTCCCGCCACTCTGACCCTTCAGCAGGCGGGCACGATCGGCGCCGGCGGCTGGCTGGCGACGGGCGTGACGACCACGCAAATCTACACCGACATCAAGAACATGGTGAAACTGGCCGACGCGGCGAAGATCCCCGGCCCGTTCGTCCTGATTCTCCCGATGTCCTTCCGTCACCGCTTGGCCGAGACGTATTCGACCACCGTCAACGGCGACGAGAAGAGCCTGTGGATGAAGATTCTTGAGCAGCCCAGCGCCAGCATCCCGAACGTCCTCGGCATCAGCCAGATCAAACTGGTCGAGCAGATGGACGAGACCAAGGGCGGCGGTACGCCTACGGCCGGCGAAGCGTATCTCGTGTCGCTCAGCCCGCAGTACTTCAAGGTCTTGAACTACCTGCCGATGCAGTCGTTCACGATCGGGCTGAAGGGCGAGATCGCCACCAAGCACCGCGTGGCCGAAGGCGTGTGCCCGCTGTTCAAGAAGAACACCGCGGCCAACTACGGTCTGGTCAAGCTGCTCGCGTCCGCGAGCTAAGCCGAAAGGCCGAGCAAGATTCAACGGAAGCCGTCCGTCCGACAGTCGGGCGGGCGGCTTTTGTCACAAGGAGAGACGAAATGAGCAAGTACAGAGTTAAGTCGGGCATTCACATGATAGGCGAGAAACTCGTCCGCGCGGGCGATGTTTTCGAGTTGGAGAGCGATACCTTCATCGAGACGAGCGGCCGTCCGGATCTTTTCGAGCTGGCCCCGCCGCCCGCGGTCCTGGAGCCGGACGACGAGAACGAGGGCGGAGACGAGAACGATGAGCCGCGAGTAGTGTCGACAGGCCGCGAAGCCGCGCCTGCCACGCAGGAGAATCCTGCCGCGCCGGTCAAACGAGGGCGCAAACCGAAACAGCCGGCGAAGGCGGAAACCCCGCCCCCGAAACCGCAAGCGGTCCCCGTGACGGAGTAAAGGAGACGCCCCATGTCGTACACTTACAGCGAAGCGGCGAAAGTGCTGGACGAGGATGTTCCGCTGGTGACCGCGGAAACGCTCCTCCTGATCTGCAAAGAGATCGACACGGATACGCCGGAAGCGGAAACCGAGTCGTTCATCGCGGATGCCCACACTCTCGTCTGCTCGCTGCTCGACGGCTGGGGCATCGCCACAACCCTCCTGACGCTGATCGAAAAGAACCTTGCCGCGCATTTCGCGGCCCTAACCTATCCTTCGACCCTGCGCGAGACGCTCGGCCCCATGTCGTCCGCTTATGCGCTGAAGGTCGGGATGGGTCTTGAGGCCACGCGGTACGGCCAGACTGCGGTTGCGTTGGACCCGACCGGAAAACTCAAAGACTTCTCGGACGGCAAGGGCAAAAAGAGCGTGGTGATGTACAGCATCGGCTCCGGCATCCTGACCACGGAATAGGAGGCGACATGGGCGAAGCGACCCGATCCGAGAATGCCGGAGAAGGCGCGCCGACTTCCGCCGTCGCCTTCCTGATCCCGACGTACAAGACTCCCCGCCTGACCGCCGACCTGCTTTCGGCGGCGTTGGCGTGCGGCAAGTACGACGGGTGCGTGTTCGTTCTCCTCCTGTCGCTGGACGATCCAAACCTGTTGTCCTACAAGACGCTGGTGGACAATGTGCGCGAAAAGGGCTTGTCGGCGGGCTATTTCATTTTCGACGGCACGCCCTACTGCGGCATGATCAACCGGGTGGCTCCGATCGTGCCCGCCGACTGCCTGTGCGTCCTCGACAGCACGCATCTGCCTTTCGTCGATGGCGACGAAAGCTTTGCCGAGAACGTCCGTAAGTGGCTGGCATCCTCGCCCGAGCCAATGCGCGTCGGCGCGTTCACGGCGGAAGGCTTCTACCCGCTCGTCACGCGCAAGCTGGCCGACCGGCTTGGCTATCTGTTCCATCCGCTCTGCTACGGGCGCATAGAGGCCGAGAACTGGCTTCTGTCGGTGGCCGGCGATCTCGGCCTCCTGTCGACGATACCCGGCGGAGGTATTATCGAGTCGTCCGCCGACGGGGTGGAGATAATCGGCACCTCGGTCGAGACGGATTCGCGCTGGGTGGACGACACGCTCGCGCAGACGCTTGATGACGAAACCGAACGGCTTGCGGCATACCTTGTCCGCTGAAGGAGCACATCATGGCCAGAAACCTTGCCAAAGCTTTCGCGACGCAGACGCTGCTCTACTGGGCGCCCATCGTGAGCGGCTCAGGCATGCGCTACGAAGCGCCTGTCGAGTTCAAGGGCGCGTACATAGGCAACGCCCAGCTCGGAGACGGGAGCCCGTCCGGCGTCGTCTACGCGGGCGGGGGCACGCGGGAGAACCTTGTTCTCTTCTACTTGCTCAAGCCGGAGGTCGAGGGTTACGTCTGCTGGACGAAGACGCTGGCCGAAATCGAAGCCGACGGCACGGTCGGTCTTCCGCCTGACCAGATAGAGGGAAGCCGTAAGATCCGCTCGGTCACCGAGTACGTCATGCCGCGCACGAAGACTGTCGCATTGGCCAATCAGGCGTTCATCGCCGGAACGATGTGAGGTCGTTATGGCCGAAAAGCGCGTTACGCCGAGACAGAACAGGAAAGCGGAGAGGCCGGACAAGACCGTCGTGCCCCGCTGGAAAGCTATTCAGGAAGGCCCAAACACCGTTGTGTTGAACCGTGCGAGTTTTTATGACGAGACAACCGGCTGGGATCAGAAAGCGTTGTACTCCGCGAAAACTCAGTTCGAGGGAAAAGAAATTTTCTTCCGTGAAGTCGGGACAGCCAATATATCCGTGGATCGAAGCAGGTACACCGATCCGGAAACGCGCGGATTTACAAAGTCGGGTGAGGCCAAAATCAAAGCTTTGGTTGAGAAGGGTTTCAAGGTTGGTGTCTACGACATGCCGTCCACAGATCCGTCCGGAAAACGGTACGGAGAAACTCAAAAGATCACCCGTCTGAACAAAGTTGACGCGAAAAAGGTTGTCAGGATCAACACCGCCGCCGAGAAAGCCGCGCGCGAGAAGGCCCGCGCGATCGCCAGAGCGGAGAAAGAAGCGCGCGGACTCGAAGCGAACCTGAAAAAATTGCGCGACACGGCGGTCAAGCAGCGCGATAAAGAACAGCGCGCCATTTTTCAAAAGGGCGAGAAGGCCAAGACTACACCTGCGCCGAAAAAGACCGGCCCGTCCTACACCGAGCGAATGCGTGACCGGAGCAGGATGCTCGGCGCATCGAAAGACGCGACCAAGGATCTTCTCGCCCGCCGGAGGAAATTCCTTCAAGAGACGGCGCGCGCCACAAAGGCGGCGGATACCTTGCGGCGCGACAGGCTTCGCCGTCGCGCATACGCTTCAGCCAAGTACGCGCAAAAGGCCGCAAAGACAGCCGCCAAAGTTTCAGGACGTATCCAAAAGCTCTCCGGTTTTGGAAAGGCGCCGATCAAATTCGCGCTGAAGGGCACCAAACTGGCGGGCCGCTTGCCCGGAAAGATGGCGGCGATGAAAGGGCTCACCCGAGACCAATTGTATCCGCCGATGCGCCACGCTGGGTCGAAGCCGCTGTCTCCGCCCGTTTCTCTCCGAGGCGTGTCCGGCAGGCAGACGCTGGCCGCGCCAGCACTGGGAAGGCCGGAGGGCTTGTCCCGCGTGGCCGGAACGTCCCTGTTCGCAACGACAAAGACTCTCTCGGCGCAAAGGTTCGGCGGGCCGGGGCAGGGCATCATGTTCCGCATCGACGCGGAAGAGACTATCGCCATGCTGGTGCAGAAATATCCTGCCACGCTCAAGAAAGCCGCACTGCTGGCGTCTGACAGGATCGGCCGCAAGCTTCTCGACATCGTCGAGCCCTATGTACCGAAAGACACCGGACTGCTCTACTCGACCGCCAAGACGGGCATCGCGCAGACCTCCGGCGGCTTGGTTGACATGGAGGGCGGCGAGGCGTATCCTTCGGGCCAGATGTTCGGCGTGACGATCTCCTATAACGCGCCCTACGCGGAAGTCGTCTATTTCAACGAGAACGCGGCGCACGGCGAAGAATACAACCGCAAGCACGGGACTTCCGAGAAGGGCGAGAAGGAGACGGCGCGCTGGATCGAGGTGGCCTTCGAGAAGGAAAAGGCGGCGACCGCTTCGCTGATGGCGGAATACGCCCTGTCTATCGGCGCGGCGCTCGATGCTGCCGGCCGGCGGGCCGTTTCGTTCAAGAGCGCCTCGGGCAAGGCCGTTTCGTTCTTGGCTTGGAAATAACAACAGGAGGCTGACATGTTCGTTTCACGGGGCGACAGGATAATGCCCAGCATCGCGCTCACCGCGGCCAAGTTCGCGGCCAAGCACTCCATCGGGACGTTCGGGGCGGACCTGTTCGCCAACTGCGTCGTCGATCCGTCCAAGAAGGACGGCAAGAACCTCGTCGTTTATTTCGATTCGGACGATGCGGGCAAGGACGGCGGGACGGTTCGGACGCTCGCCGGAACACCTACATGGTATATCGACCGACTGATCGTGTCCGCGTCCGGCGGAAGCACGGCGATAGCCAACGGTCTTCTCGGCAGGCATGTCAACTTTCTGTGCTCGATACGCGGTGAGCCCGTTCTCTGTGAGGAGGACGGAATCTGGTACAGGTTCCTGCACTTCGCGCTGTTGGGCCGGCCGCGGCGTCCGGGCCGCACCGAGGCCGGGCAGGATCTGTATGAGGCCACGTTGCGCGTCATGTGGCGACCGATGTCGGCGAGCGATCCGGATTACGCGACGATCACCGGCATAGCGCCGTGATTGTCGTTGTTGAAAAGACGCCCGCTTTGGGCTATTATCTGTGCGTTATCAATGGAGGTTCTTATGGCGAACGAAAAGATCGAAGTCGCGTCGAGCGGCATCAAACAGGCGGCAAAGGCCGGCGGCAAGACCTCCGGAACCATTGTCTACAACCCGTATCTGGATTCGTGGCGTTGTCTGGACGCCGCCGGACGGCAGGTTCTTTCGACCGGATCGAAAGAAGCCGCGCTGGCCGCTTATCCCAACTTCGCAGTGAAGGAGTAACATTATGCCCGACGACACCACACTTCCCGTCGGTTGGAACGCGATGACCTCCAAGGCCGTCGGTTCCGACACCCGCAACACGAACGAGCCCGGCGGCTCCAAGCTCCTGATCTCGCTCGACGTTGCCGTTGCAGGCATCGACGATCCGATGGAACTCGATTTCATCGACTTCGCCATGCCCGGCCTCAGGGCGTCCGCCTATTCCACCGCCCTGCTCGCGCAGAAAAAGTGGATGACGATGGGCGTTTCCCGCATCGTGGACAGCGACCAGCTTTCCGGCACGATCGAATGCGCCGGCGCGACCTACGCGATGCTGGCCGGGCTGATCGGCGCGAAGGCGACGGCGCGCATCGAGATTCCGAATCAGGGCTGGTTTTCCCAGTGGCGCGTGGCGATCCTGTCGGTGGACGGCCCCGCGATCCGCGACGGCGACCGCATGACGGGCAATCTTGTCCTGACCGTGACCAACACGGCCCCGGACGACAAGTCCGAAATGGGACCGGTGTTCGGCACCTACACGCCGAGCGTCGTCGATGTCGCCGGGCCTTCGCTGACGCCCGCTACGGCATAATCTTTTCACGTCGCGCCCCGCGCTGGGGCGCGTGAATTGAAACATGAACAAGGAGACGAAATGAGCGAAGTAAGCAAGGGAATCACGGCGCTCCGCCGCAGCAACCAGCGGGCGGAGCGGGTCACGGTCGGCGGCGAGACGTTCTATTTCAAGAAGCTGACGATCGAGATGGAAGAGGAGTTGGACAAGATCGTCAAGGATCGGCAAGATCCGACGCTGAAGATGCCGGAACGTCCGGCGGACGATGCGGGCGAGGACGCTTTCCGCGAGTACGCGGACAAGCTGATCGATTACAAGCAGAGGTCCGCGAAGGCCTTCCGCGTGTTGACCGCCGAGATCATGAAGTACATCTTGCTGGACGAGACGGACAAGCCGCTGTTCGCGCCGGAAGACGACGTGTACTCGCTGCTCAACAACGTCTATGCGGAGAACTTCTCGAAGGCGTACATGCAGTTCCGCTTCGGCGCGGAGGCGTCGGCCGCGCAGGCCGAAGCCCGATTTCAGAAGTGATCCTTCTCTGGTGACGGTGTATCAGGTGGCGGAGACGCTCGGGATGACGCCCGAGCGGGTCCGCAACAGGCTTTCGACGGCGGACTTGTGCGAGTGGGGCGTGTACCTCAACAGCCCCTTCAGCGCGAGAGGGCGCGAGATGCTGATGAACGGTTGGCTGGTACATGTCATCCGGTCGATCGTGGCGGACAAGCGGCACAGGCCGAAGTTCTCCGATTCGCTCTTTCCCTTCGACAAGCTGTCGCGCGAGTTCTTCGCCGAAGCCAAGAAGCCGGTGAAGGCCGCGCCGCCCGCGAAGGGAAAGCCCGTCACGCTGGGCGAGGTGGCGCACATGGCTCAGGTGCATGCGAAGGCGTACGAGCAGGCGATGGCCGACTACCGGGCCGGAAAGACGACGAACAAGATGGGCCTGTACATCCATGAGCGGATGAGAAAGTAGGGTGGCAAGATGGCGACGCTGGCTCCGATTCAGGGAAGCATGGTCCTTGACCCCTCCGCCTACATCGCCGGCCTCAATCAGGCCGCGGGAGCCACCCGCTCGTTCCAGCAGGGCGTCAGCACGATCTCCTTCGCCGGCTTCAACCGGGGCATCTTCGCTACCACCACGCTTCTCTACGGGCTTGAGCGCATCATTTCCCGAATGTCGCAGGGCATGGAGGAATACGCCAACATGCTCGGTCGCATCGGCACGGTGGCCGATCTCACGGCGGCGTCCGTGGCGGCGCTGGCCGACTCCATGAAGGCAGTGTCCGTCATGCAGGGCGTCTCGCGCAGGGACATCATGGGCGGCATGTACACTGCCGCTCAGGCGGGTTACGGCACGCCCGCCGAGATGCGCGCGATGTCGATGAGCGGGGCCAAGCTGAGCCGCGCGTCCGGCAAAGAGATCGACGTGAAGAAGTCGGTCGACCTCATGTCCGGCATCAGGCAGGCTCTCGGAATCGGCTCTGACGCCATTTCGAGCAACCGCATGACCGACATCCTTCTCCGTGGCCGCGACGTTGGCCGCTGGGAACTCGACCAGATGGCGCATGCGCTCGGCATCCCGCTCACCGTCTGGGGCAACCAGTTCGCGGGCAAGCAGTCCGGCGAGGAGACGCTGCGCCAGCTTGTGAGCGTCATGTCCGTCGCCTCTCTCGCCGGCGTCTCGCCCAATATGACCGCCACGGGCACCCG
Source organism: bacterium ADurb.Bin374 (assembly GCA_002068715.1). Next base: position 1,611 of record MWAR01000628.1, on the reverse strand, counting down.
TCGCATAGTCGAGAGGACCTTGCAGTTGAACAAGTCGGGAAAAACGGCAGATCCGTTGCGGAATGCGCTGCGCGCGCAAGGTTTTACCGGCCCCGAACCGATTATGGAAGCCCTCAATCAGGGCGGCATGAAGTATCTGAATACCCTGATGAAGATCACCGGCGGCTCTTCCGGCGAACTCACCCGTATGGGCTACGGTTCCCGCGACCTGCTCGTGCTCACGTCCGCCTTGCGCGGTCAGGGCGCGTTACTGAACCAGACCTACGAGGAACCTACCTACGGCTTCACCGCCGGCGCAACCGAACGCTATGCCGCGAAGATGCGCGGCACCTATGACTACACCCGAGACCGCCTTCGCTCGCAATGGGAGATCACCTCGCAGCAGTTCATGCAGGCCAGCATTCCGCTGATCGGCCAGTTCACGAACATGCTGGAGGGGTTCAACAAGGTCGCGCAGGCTCTGCCCGAGAGCGTCAAGAGCTTCATGATGCTGATGTCTGCGATGGCGGCTATGCGGCTGTTTTTGAACTTTTTCGGTTTCCGCACCGGACAGATTGGCGGAACTGGCGCGATGGGCGGTAGCGCAACTAGTGGTCTAGGTGGTCAGATGATGCCGACGATAGGCAATCCAATTTTTGGCGGTGGCGGGAATGTTGGCAAATTGCGTGGACCGACGGGGGTAAACGCAAGGTTTGGTGGATTGCCGATGGTGGGTACAAACGCTAGTTTTCCGGGTGCAGCAACCATGTATCAGGGGTTTCCGAAGTCTGCGACTGCGTTGGCCTCTGGAAACATCGGCGCATATCTGCCGTCGTCCGGGCGCATGTCCGGCACCCCATCATCTGGAAATATGAACGGTGGTTCGCTGTTCTCCGGACTTCCGTTTTTCACCCCGTCGTCCGGCCGCATGTCCGGCACGCCGTCTTCGGGTCGCATGTCATGTACCCCAGCTTCCAATATCGGTTTCTTTACGCCGACTTCCATAATGACCCCACGGGCGCTTTCTTCCGGAAACATCGGCGCATATCTGCCGTCGTCCGGGCGCATGTCCGGCACCCCATCATCCAATCTCGGCTTTTACACCCCAACGTCATATCGACCGTTGGCCTCTGGAAACATCGGCGCATATCTGCCGTCGTCCGGGCGCATGTCCGGCACCCCATCATCTGGAAATATGAACGGTGGTTCGCTGTTCTCCGGACTTCCGTTTTTCACCCCGTCGTCCGGCCGCATGTCCGGCACGCCGTCTTCGGGGAAAATGGGTGCAATGGTTCCCGATTCGTTTATTGCTGCGGGACGAAATAGGCGTGGCGGTGCAGGTCCGATGTTCTCACAGATCTATCCGCGTGGCTTCGGTAACCGGGGTAGCACGTCGAAAACTCGATATGGCTATAACATGCCGGGCGGCAATGTTTTTACCGGCATGGGCGGAACGATGGGTGGCGCGGTCGGCATGACAGCCGGGATGGCACTGGGCACGGCGCTCGAGGGCGAAAACGGAAGCGGACTTGTCCCGATGGCAGCCGGCATGATTGGTGGTCAACTCGGCAGCAATGTCGTGCGGTCATATCTGGCGGGTGGCGGCGGCGTGTCGGGAACGGCGGCGCGATT
>MWAR01000627.1 GCA_002068715.1 bacterium ADurb.Bin374 | reverse complement strand
GTGTGAGTATAAGGTTCTGTGACATGATTGCCTCCTTGTGGGGCGCCCCGCGCCCCTGAAACACGCATCGCATGGGGTCCGCCTGGTCTGCGCCGTTCCGGCTTCGACAGCCGGAAAGGACCTCAAGGTCGGCTCATGCGGTGAGAATGATACGTCTGAAACTGCGCTTCCCGGCCTGAAGCACGAACGAGTCGCCGGCCTTGAACTGGCGTCCGAGATCGGTGCACTTTTCCTGCTCGATGCGCACGCCGCCCTGCTGGACCAGGCGTTTCGCCTCGCCGCCGCTCGGTGCCAGCCCTGACTGGACCAGCACTTTCACCAGGGTGATGCCGTCGGCGCCGCAGGCGATCGTCGTCTCGTCGATCTGATCGGGAAGGCCGTCGCCGGTTTTCCCGAACAACTTTTCGAAGCCTTCCTCCGCCTTCGCGCCGGCTTCCTCACCGTGGTACATCGCGGTGATGCGGCGTGCAAGGCGCATTTTGACGGTCTTCGGCTCGCGCGGCGCCTGTTCCCGGACTTCCGCGAGCTGGGCCGGGGTGAGGTCGGTGAGCAGCTCGAAATATTTGATCATCAATTCATCAGGAATCGACATCAGCTTGCCGTAGATCTGGCCAGGTTCTTCGTTGATGCCGACGTAGTTGCCGAGGCTCTTGGACATCTTGTCCTTGCCGTCGAGGCCTTCGAGGATCGGCATGGTGAGGGTGATCTGCGGCTCTACGCCGTAGGCCCGCTGCAGCTCGCGACCGACGAGCAGGTTGAACGTCTGGTCGAGGCCGCCCAGCTCGACGTCGGATTTGAGCGCGACCGAGTCGTAACCCTGCATCAGCGGGTACATGAACTCGACGATGCTGATCGGCGTCTGGTTCTTGTACCGGGTGCTGAAATCGTCGCGTTCGAGCATGCGCGCGACGGTGTATTGCGAGGTGAGCTTGAGCACGTCGGCGAAGGTCAGCGCCCCGAGCCAGCTGCTGTTGAACACGATGCGGGTGCGCTCGAGATCGAGGATCTTCGCGATCTGATGCTTGTAGGTCTCGGCGTTCGCCTTCACCTCGTCTTCGGTGAGCGCCGGCCGGGTCTTCTTCTTGCCGGTCGGGTCGCCGATTCGGCCGGTGAAGTCGCCGATCAGGAAGACGACCTCGTGGCCGAGCTGCTGGAACTGACGCATTTTCTGCAGCACGACGGTGTGGCCGAGGTGGATGTCGGGCGCCGATGGGTCGGCCCCGAGCTTGATCACCAGCGGCTTGCCGGTGGCGTATGATTTCTCGAACTTTTTCAGCAGCTCGTCACGGGTGACGATGTCGACCGTTCCGGTCGCGACGATCTCGAGCTGCTCCTTGGGTGTGGCCTGGAATTTCACGGTGTCAGATCTTCCCCAGTTCCATCAGGTATTCGTTGAGCTTCGACTTCTGCAGTCCGTATGAATCTATACCGGACCGAATGTGTTCGACGACATCGGCCGGGGCCTTGGAAACGAAGTTCTGGTCTTCGAGCTTGCCCGCGATCTTCGCGAGCTCCTTCTCGATCTTGGCGATCTCCTGCGCGACGCGCTTCTTCTCGGCTTCGACATCGACCATGCCGGCGAGATCGAGGCAGATTTCTGAAGCGCCCATCAGGCCGACGAGGTGGCCGGCCGGCTTCGCGGTGACGACGTCGAGCCGTTCGGCATTGGACAGCGCCTTGATCATGTCGGCGTGACGCTCGATGACGGGGCTGAGAGCCTCGTTTCGCACGGCGCGCACGGTGACGCGCTTCCCGGGAGCGATATTGGCGGAAGCGCGCAGATTGCGGATCACGCGGACCGCTTCCATCACCTCTCCCACTTCGGCTTCGAGCGGCGTATTCACGAGCTCTGGCCGGACGACGGGGTACGCGGCCTGCATCAGGTTTCCCTTCGCGCCGGGCAGCTTGCGCCAGATCTCCTCGGTGACGAACGGCATGAACGGGTGCAGCAGGCGCAGGGCGCCGTCGAGCACATGCAGGAGGACGCGGCGCACGCGGTCTTTTTCGGGGCCGTCGGGACCCATGAGGGTCGACTTGCTCATCTCGATGTACCAGTCGCACAGTTCGTTCCAGATGAACTCGTACACACCCTTGAGGGCTTCGTTGAACTTGTACTGGCCGTCGGCGAGCTCGCGCCGGACGGTTTCGACGGCGCCGTTGAACCGCGAGAGGAGCCAACGGTCCCAGATCGAGAGGTGTTCCACGGGGGGCAGCGGGTCGGAGATCGTGCATTCCGCGCCCGTCATGTTCATCAGGGTGAAGCGCGAGGCGTTCCACAGCTTGTTGGCGAAGTTCCGGCCGATCTCGACCTTGTCGGCGGCGAACCGGATATCCTGGCCGACCGGGGCCAGCCAGACGATCGTGAACCGCAGGGCGTCGGCACCGTAGGTGGCGATGATATCGAGCGGGTCGGGCGAGTTGCCGAGCGACTTGCTCATCTTGCGGCCCTTCATGTCGCGCACGATGCTGGTGAAGTAGACGTCGTGGAAGGGACAGCGATCCATGAAGTAGTAGCCGGCCATGACCATGCGGGCGACCCAGAAGAAGATGATGTCGGGGCCTGTCACCAGCGTGTCGGTCGGATAGAACGAGTCGAGGGTCCGTGTCTTTCCGGGCCAGCCCATCGTCGAGAAGGGCCACAGCCAGGAGCTGAACCACGTGTCGAGGACGTCCTCGTCCTGCTTGATGCGGTCTGTTTTACCGCATTTGGAGCAGGTTTTCGGAGCTTCCATCTCGACCATGACGTTCTTGCAATGGCCGCAGGTGAAGGCCGGGATGCGATGGCCCCACCAGAGCTGGCGGCTGATACACCAGTCGCGGATGTTTTCCATCCAGTGCAGGTAGACGCCCACCCAGCGGTTCGGGGTGAACCGGAGCGTGCCGTCCTTCACGGCGGCGATGGCCTTTTCGGCTAGGGGCTTCATGCGGACGAACCATTGGTCGGACAGGTAGGGTTCGATGACGGTGCTGCACCGCTCGCAATGACCGACGGCAAGTGTATGGTCTTCTATTTTTTCGAGCAGTCCCAGCTCCTGGAGGTCGGCGACGATCTTCTCGCGCGCGGCGAACCGGTCGAGCCCCTTGTAGGAACCGGCCAGCTCGTTCATCACGCCGCCCTCGTCCATCACGATGATCTGTTCGAGGCTGTGGCGGCGCCCCATTTCGAAGTCGTTGGGGTCGTGCGCCGGGGTAACCTTGACGGCGCCGGTGCCGAACTTCGGATCGACGTAGTCGTCGGCGATGATGGGGATCTCGCGGTTCATCAGGGGCAGAACCAGCGACTGGCCGACGAGGTCGCGGAACCGGTCGTCATCGGGGTTCACCGCAACGGCCGTATCGCCGAGCATCGTCTCGGGGCGGGTCGTGGCGACGATGACATGACCCTTTCCGCTCTTGAGCGGATACCTGATGTACCAGAGGCTGCCCTTCTTCTCCTCGGGGATCTTCTCCTCGTCGGAAAGCGCGGTGCGGCAGCGCGGACACCAGTTAATGATATACTTACCCTTATATATCAAACCATCTTTATACAGCTTCACGAACGATTCGCGCACGGCCTGCGACAGGCCTTCGTCCATCGTGAACCGCTCGCGTTCCCAGTCGCAGGAGCAGCCGAGCTTTTTGAGCTGGCTGATGATGATGCCGCCGTATTTTTCCTTCCAGGCCCAGACCTTCTCGAGGAACTTCTCGCGGCCGAGGTCGTGTCGAGAGGTTTTCTCCTTCGCGAGAGCTTTTTCGACGACGTTCTGGGTCGCGATGCCGGCGTGGTCGGTGCCGGGCAGCCACAGGGCCTCCTTCCCCGACATGCGGTGGAGGCGGATGAGGATGTCCTGGAGGGTGTTGTTCAGCACGTGGCCCATCGTGAGCATCCCCGTGACGTTCGGCGGGGGGATGACGATGGTGAAGCGGGGGCCGGAAGAGGACTCGTCGGCATGGAAGCAGTTCTGCCGTTCCCAGGAACCGTAGATCCGGTCTTCCACGTCGACGGGGTTGTAGGCCTTCGCAAGCGTATCGGGAGAAGTCGAAGCGTTTTTTTCTGCGTCGGGTGCTGTATTCATATAGTTTCGTATATAGTTTACTTCTGGATGAGATTGACCAGTTTGTCGAACTCTTCGGGGCTCAGATTTAGGCTGCGCGCCTGTTCGTAGATCGTGATCTTGACCTCGAGCTGCTTGATGCGGTCGGCGATGCGCGGGTCTTCCTTGACCGCCTGCGCCTGCCTGAGCAGGACGAGCGACTCGGAGAACTCGGAGGCCTGCGCGTAGACGTCGGCGAGCCTGAGCAGGATCGGGACCGACTGCGGATCGATCGAAAGGCCTTCCTTCAGGTAATCGCGGGCCTTGTCGAACTGTTTCGTCTCGATCATGCGCTCGGCGAACCGCAGATAGGTGGTCGCCGTCGGTTCGAAGGTCGGCAGGCTGTCGACCGGAAGGCCGTTCGGAGCCGTGATCTTCTTGCCGCACAGGTGGCAGAACCGGCTGTCGGGATTGCCCTGGAGGGCATCGCAGCTGGCGCAGTGGTACAGGTTCTGGACGACCCATACCTTTGACTTTTTAATGACCGAATCGCCTTTGCGGTATCCCTTTTCGACCTCGAACACGATGCACTTCTCGGGGAATTTGTCGGAACGGAAGTAATCCGTGGCGACATGCCGCTGGGTGTCGTAGATCTCGGAGACGACCGGCATATACTGGATCTTGTTCGGGATGATGAGCCGATCGAGGAGCTTGCGATGCAGGCTCTGGAGCTCAGGATTCTGGTTCTTCGACAGGAACGCGTCGAGGCCGTCGAAGAAGTCGATGAATCCGGAGATGATCTGATTGTCGGAGTCGGCCGAAATGACGGACGTGGAGTCTTCGGCCGTCGCGAGCTTCTGCTTCAGGGTGGAGATTTCCTCGTCCTTCGTGATGAGATCGCGTTTCTGCTGGGTCAGCAGGCCTTCGAGCTTCTGGATCGCCACCAGCTGGTCGGCGACCTGGCCCGTCAGCTGCTCGATCTCGATGCGCACGTTCGGATCGTGGACCGTGGTGTCGTGCTGCATGTTGAGATTCATGCGGAGATCGACGATCTCCTGCCTGAGTTTCGTCTTTTCTTCCTCGCTCTGGGCGAGCCGACGACCGAACTCCTCGTTGAGGCGGCTCAGTTTCGCCAGGTCGTCCAGCGAAGCGGCCGGTCTCGCCTTCAGGGCCAGGAGTTCCTCCTGGAGGGCCTGGCGCTCGGATTCGAGAGCGGCGTATTTGAGGGGCATCTCGTCGAGGCCGGCGCTGCTGGTTTCGAGCATCGCGATCTTGCGACGCAGCTCGGGCAGTTCGGCAACCTGGTTTTCGAGTTCGGGAATCAGCTTTTCAAGCTCGTCGGCACGCATCGCCCGGGCTGTCGCTTCCTGGAGCGCCTGTTTCGTCGAGTTGATTTCGAGCTTCAACGTCTGGAGGTCGATCTCGGAGATCACGGCACCGCCCGGAGCCAGCAGGGTCGAGAGCTGTTCGTCCTTCTCGGCGATGAGTCCCTTGAGGGTGGCCACATCCTGCTCGAGTTCGGAAATGCGAGACGATTCCTCGGGTGATGAGGTCAGGACGAGCTCGGCCCCCTTTGCCCTGGCATCGGCGAGTTCCTGTTCAAGGCTGGTCACGGTCTCCTGCAGTTGGTCCCGTTCGGCTGCCATGGCCTGGGCGGCCTCGAGCTCGGTCTTGAGCTTCTGTATCTCTTCTCCGGAGGCCTGGGCCGTTTCGAGATCGGCCTTGAGCTTGCGGACTTCTTCGTCGGCAGTCTGCCCTGCGGCTTCCACGGCGGCTCGCGCCTGTCTTTCCTGTTCAATCTGGCCTTCGAGCTCGGTTATTCTCGACTCGAGTTCCGGAATCCGTGATTCAGCGGCAGAAGCGGCCAGCGCTTCCTGTTGGTCCTGTTGGTGCTGTTCCAGGAGTTGCTGGAGAGAGCGGATCTGCTCTTCCTTCTCGCGAAGCCTGGCATCGAGTTCGGCTTTTCCCTCGGCCAGGCTGGCTTCGAGGCGCCTCACCTCGGCTTCCTTGGCCTCGAGCGCCTTTTCCAGGTCGGCCTTTTTCGGCCCTTCGGCGGCTTCGTCAGCCTGGGACTTCAGCGTCTTGATCTGCAATTGCAGCAGCTTGATGAGGTTGTCCTTCTGGACGATCTGCTGATTGAGTTTTTTGAAAAACTCGTTACTGATTTCGCCTTTTTCCTCACCAGGAATCATCTGCTTTCTCTCCGTGTCGGGCAAGGCCCTGGATTTGCCGCAAGATACGCCGCGCAGCCACACTGCAGCGGTCTGGCGCGGTTACGAACCACACAACCCGCACCGGAAGCCAGTATAGGGGCACAAGCAATGAAGTCTAGCACAGCACCATATCCAATTCAACTACTCAGATCGTCTGGTTTTACTGGAATGGAACCCACCGTCGGTGGAGTCGTCCCGTTTCGGCTTCAACGGCTCTCGCGTGCGGGTCACTTCTTCCCTTAATTGTTGTAAATGCATCTTGAGATCTTTTTTGCATTCCGGGCAAATGATTCCCGAGGAAATCTGCTTTTGGCACGTCTGGCACATGTGCTCGACGACGACGCCAAGCCTCTCGAGGCGACCGCTCGAGACGAATTTTTCGATCAGACTCTCGGCAACGCTGGTTCCGACGGCGACTTCCTTCATCGAGGCGCCCGGATGATCGCGAAGATAGTCCTTCACCTTGTTGAAGTCCTCTTCTTCCTCCAGGTAGCATTTCTGACAGATGTCGCGCGACAGCTTCATCATGATGACGCCGCACCGCCGGCATGCGATGAGCCGCGGATCGAAATCGGGCATTCCGGCCTCCTGGGTGATGGCATTGAACTGTGGTACCTTCGGCGCACCCTGTCCATGTTCATCAACGATGTATTTACGATATACCCCTCTTTCATACAATAGAGCGGCTCGTTTTGACAAGAGTTGGAGAATGCCAATATACTGAAGAGGTATACAAGGATTTGCTTTAGAGGAGGCTTCCGATTCGTATGCACGCACGTGACATCGTCCCCGCCTTTTTGCTGACTGTCGCCCTGCTTTCCGCCGCTCCGTCACACGCGGAAGATCCCAGACCATGGGAATCGCCCACCACCGGCTTCACCTCGGGAACCAGCGGTACAACCGGAAGCCCTGAAAAGATCGAAACGATCATCAACACCACCGGCGGCACACGGACGGACGGTGCCCAGGTCACGAATTCCGGTACCTCGGACCAGCAGAGCTTCGTGAACGGTTTTCTCAACGACGCAGCCACCAAGATCAAGGAAGCGGGCGGAGGAACCGGCTGGGCCTGGACCTGGGAGAAAAAGTGGAAAATAGGACCTGACGGAAAGCCCTACGAAGTTAAAGAAACCTGGGCCGAAGGCAATATCGGCATCGAGTCAAAACCCGAAACGGCACCGGCAACCCCGGCACCGGCGCCATCTCCAACACCGTCGCCGACCACCGCTGTAACCGGAACAACCGACAGTCCGGAGTCTCCCACGACATCGTCTCAACCGTCAGCCACAACCGCGCCATCAGCCTCCTCCGCGCCGTCGAAGTCTTCCACTCCGTCGACCCCGGCCGCGACATCCGCGGCAAAACCGGCCGCATCTCCCGCATCATCCGCGCCGACCACGGCGCCCAAGGGAATCGACGCGGCACCGGCGAAGATCCCCGAGCCTCCTGTAATCCTCACTATATTTGACCCGATATCTCAACAGGAATGCCGCTACGCGGCCGCGATCAATCCATCCAAACCGGGCCGGGTGCCCCTCGTCGCGTCGATCACCAGGCCGATCTTCGAAGACACCCGCGTCAAGATCGCCCTCGACCTCGGCACCGGGATCGACGGCAACGACCTGAGCGTCACCATCCGGGACAACGAGGGCGATCATGCCTTCGAACACGGCTCGTTCCCCGCGAATTATCGCCACATTTTCCGGGTCCCGAACCAGAAGGATTACACCGCGCGCGTCGTGTACAAACACCCGGTGTCAAAGGAAAGCCAGGAAATCATCAACGTGCAGATTCCGGTTCTGAAAATGTCCTTCGCGAACCGAACCGTCGAATCGGCCGGCGCCCGCACTGAAGACCCGGACCTCTCGACGCGCCCGGGCGGTTCCGCCAGTTCTGACGGCGGCAGCGGCTCTTCGTCATCGGGCACGACGGGCTGGGGCGCAAGCACCGGCACCATCAAACGCGACGCCTCAGCCGGAGGTGAAAGCCAGACCTACGATTTGAGCGACCTGTACACCGATCCGGCGAATCCGCCCGAGGTGGCAGGTGACCAGAAACGCTCCGCAGACGCCTCCCGTGCGGACACCGCCGGACAGGGCGTCGGCGAGCCGTCGCACACAGGCGGAACCTCGTCCACTGACGCCGGCACCGAGATCAGCGGCTCCAAGGGCGGCTCTTCCGGCCACAGGGCCGATGCCGACACGTCGGATGGGCAACAGACCTCAAGCAGCGGCATGTCCGACTCAAATGCGACGAACAATGGAGCGGCCGACCGCATCGGGTCGCCCCGAAGCGGCTCTGGTGAAAGCTCCGGCGCAGGTGAATCAGGCAACTTGTCACACGATGAAACGTCTGGCTCCGGTTCGGGCGCAGCGATGGCCGGCCAGCGGCAGGAGGTCTCCGGAAATGCCGACACGGGGTCTCCCGCACGCTCCGAGGCCGCCGCGACACAGGATACTTCCTACGCCATGGCCCAGGACACGAGCGAAGCCGGAAGCACCTCCACCGAGCCCGCGACAGGAGAGGATCGCGCGAAGAACGCGGGCGGCATTGCCACCGCATCCGTCCAGCAGGACGCGAAGCCATACCTGCTCAGCGTTTCGATCCAGAACCGTGCGACGAATGGAGCCCAGTCGTTTGATTTCAACACCGATCCGACGCCGACCGCCCAGTCGATTTCACCCCAGACCCCGCTCGCGATCAGCGTCGATTTCGCGCAGAACGTGCTGCGCGACTCGGTCAAGATCGAAATTTTCGATGGCCGCGACCGGATCACCACGTCGCCCAGCGAGATGAAAAGCGGCGTCGTGGAGCACATCTTCGAGAACCCGACGACAGACGCCTACGTCTGGGTATACGGGCGCACCGATCAGGCGCCGTTCTCCTACAAGGTCCTGATTCCCGTCACGGGGCTCTGACGCGGATCATTCCCCGACGAGAAACAGACGGCGGGCATCGGTGACGAGCCGGTGCCCGCCGTTTTTTTCGATGATTTCGAGCGCCCCGCCGGCGCCCAG
>MWAR01000626.1 GCA_002068715.1 bacterium ADurb.Bin374 | reverse complement strand
GTCGCAGATCCCGGCGACGGCTCGCAGGAAGACCCGCTGGCCCCCCGTCGATTCGGCATCGCTCCCCCATCGCGCGCCGAGCTTCCGGCCGGCTTCCGGTTCTCGGCCCAGGCACTTCGCGACTACCTCGACTGCCCGCGCCGTTTCTTCTTCAGACACGTTCTCCGGCTCCGCGACCCCCGCGTCGAAAACCAGGCGTTCTTCGTCTTCGGAAACGCCGTCCACGCCTGCTTCGAGCATCTCCATCATCCCGAGGGCCGCTTCGCCGGTGGCAGAACGCCCTCCTTCGAAGATCTCGACCTCCTCTGGACGGATCACGGTCAGCCCCTGCTCGAGGCGCTCCCGATCCTCCAGCGAACCTTCTACGGGCGCCAGGCGCGCGAACTGCTCGAAACCTACCGCGAAGCCGTCTACGTGAACGGTCAGGTCCCGGCAGCGGGGACGATCGGCGTCGAGGCGGAGATCCGGTTCGAATTCCGGGGCCACCGATGCAAGGGACGCATCGACCGCTGGCTGAACGCCCCCGACGGTGTGCTCTGGATCATCGACTACAAGACCGGCAGCTCGAAATCGGGCACGAAACTCGCATCGGAGGCGTTTCCCGAGTCGGGCCCGCCGTCGGAAATTCAGCTCCCGTTCTATTTGCTCGCGGCGAAAAGCCTCGGCCATTCACGGGCCTGTGCAACGACACTGTATCCCAAGGATGATCTATACAAGAAGAAATATAAAGGTTTTCAACCCGGCTTCATGAAGGCCGGCATGCTGGGACTCGGAGCCGGGCCCGACTGGGCCGTGCAGATCGACCCCGACCGGTTCGCCATGTTCGAGGACACGATCGAGCGTTTGATGAACGATATCTCACGCACACGGGTCTTCGACTGCGCCCCGTCGGCGGCCCCGTCAGCGAACTCCTGCCTGAACCGGTCTCCCAACAAGGGCTGCGAGTTCCAGGCATTCTGCCAGGAACGGCTCGACCAGCTGCGGCTCCCGGCGCAGGAAGAAAGCGGAACCTCCGATGTCGAACCGGATTGATCTGACCGACCTCCTGGAGCGGCTGAACCCTGACCAGAGCCGCGCGGTCACCGAACCGCCGGCCGGTTTCGTGAAGATCGCCGCCGGCGCAGGCTCGGGCAAGACCGAGGTTCTGACGCGACGCATCGTCGCGCTGCTCCGCCAGGGGATACGCCCGTCGGAGCTGGTCGCGATCACCTATACCCGCAAAGCGGCCGCCGAGATGAAGGAAAGGCTCGCCATTCCCGAGCGTGGTCTCGGCGCCGCGATCCTCCGCGATCTGCAGGTCTCGACCTTCCACGCGTTTCTCGGCGAATGGCTCAGGCGCGACCCCTTCGGCGCCGGCCTCGACCGCGGCGACGCCGTTCTCACGGAGGGCGGCCGCAAGCTGATCCTCGCCGAGATCCTCGAGGAGTTCCGCCAGGCCCATGCCGCCGAGCTGCTCGACGGTCCGGAAGCGTTCGGCCCGGATCTCGCCCACCGCATCACGGGCCTTTTTCCCGGCCTGCTCGGCGCCGTCCGGCGGTATCTTCTCTCGCCGGCCGGTTTCCAGCGTTTCTCCGACCAGAAGTTCGGTGAGCGGCCGACGCCGCCCGCGCCTCTCGAACGTCTCGTCCAGACCTGGTTCTTCCGGTTTTACAGCCGATATCTGCAGAAGCTCGAAGAACGGCACCTGCTCGATTTTGACGAGATCCTCCGCCGGGGCGCCGGCCTCATCGCCTCGCAACGGGAGTCCGGCCTCGACCCCGAGCAGCGGGTCTTCCTGATCGACGAGTTCCAGGACAACAACCGCGAACAGTTCGGCATCATCAGGAGTTTCATCGAGGGCCGGGACGGCCATGTGACCGTCGTCGGCGATGAGAAGCAGAGCATCTACCGGTTCCAGGGCGCCGACATTGGCACCTTCCGCTCTTTTCCGGCGACGGGGACGATCTGGCTGAACCGCAACTACCGGTCGGTGCAGGAGATCCTCACGCTGGCCGACGCATTTATATCATCAAATACAGACAATCCTCCGCCAGCCCAGGAAGCCGATCGCGGGCCGTCACTCCGACCGCAACCCGTCACCTGTCTTCTGACCTCGCCGCAGGCCCGGAATTCGGAAGCCGACGCCGTCGCCGACATGATCCGGACGCTCGTCGGCGGCGGGCTGCGCATCGAGGACCGGACCGGCCCGAGGCCGCTGACCTACGGCGACTGCGCCATCATCGTCAACTCGGTCACCCGGCTGCCGCGCGCCTACGAAGACGCCCTGCTGTCGCGCGGCATTCCCTATGTCATGTCCGGCGGCCTCGGCTTCTACGCCCGCCACGAGATCGCCGCCATCCTCGCGTTTCTGAAGCTGTTGGTGCGGCCTGACGACGATTCCTCGCTCGCGACGATCCTGACAGGGCCGCAATACGGCCTTTCCGACGAAGAACTGGCGCGTCTGTTCCGTGAAAGGCGCGAGGAGCGCATCAGCTTGCTCGCGTATCTGCTCGCCCTCCCGGAAGAATCTCTGCCGGAACGGGTCAGCGCCTTCCGACGTCTGTTCGTCCGGCTTCAGGCGATGAGCGGCTCTCTCGGCGTCCTGGACCTCGTCTACGCCATTCTCGAGCAGGCGGGGTTCTTCGAGCATGCCGCATCCCAGACGGACGACCTCAGGCGGCGCCGGCTCGAAAACAACCTCACGAAATTCATCGGCATCGTCCGGGCTTTCGAGGCCAACGGTGTGTTCACGACACTTCGGGACTTCCTCGCCTACCATGAGAAGACGCTCGAATCGGGAGTCGACGAAGACGAGGCGGGACTCGGTCTCGAAGAGGGCGAAGCCGTCAAGATCCTCACCATTCACAAGGCGAAGGGTCTCGAGTTTCCCGTCGTGTTCCTGCCCCGTCTGCGGACCCGCGCGTTCAAACGGGAGCAGGGGTTGTACGTGACCAGGGAACAGGGGCTGATCGCACATCAGGGCGATGTCGGCGGCAGTCCGGACGATGTTTTGACCCCCTTCTTCGCCGCCGACGAAGCCGCATCGACCGGGGAAGAGCGACGCAAGCTGTACGTCGCCCTCACCCGCGCACGCGACGTGCTCGTCATCAGCGGATCGGCGACGGACGCAGAACAAGAACGGCAGGCGCTCTGCGAACTTGCCGAACTGCTGCGCTCATGCCCGGATATAGGAAGCGTCCGCCCCGTCGAGGAGTGGCGCTCCGTCACGGACGTCTGGCTCGAAGCCGGCTCTCTGCCGCCTCACGTTCCGCCCCCGTCGCAAATGCCGGCAGTCGAACCCGGGGAAATCCAGCCTCAGATCACCGCCCTGACGGATCGTTTCGGCCGCGAACGGGAAGCGAAGTTCCGCGTCG
>MWAR01000625.1 GCA_002068715.1 bacterium ADurb.Bin374 | reverse complement strand
GGGGGGGGCGAATGCCGCGGCCTCGGCGGGCGGCTGTACCTGAGGCGTTGCTTCCTGAGTCTGAGAAATAGATGTCTGAACTGGAATATCCGCCGTAGCCCGGTAGGATGTGCGCATCGGTCTCGACGGGCGTCCCTGAGGTCTGGTCGTTTCAGGGGGCGGTGCGACGGTATCCGGGGCAGCCGTCTCGGGGGCGGACTCGCCTGCGTGGGGGGTCGGAACGGCGCCTTCGAACGGCAGTTGCGGCTGATCGAAATCCGACTGCTGCGCCGGAGCCGGTTCCTGAGACGGTGGGGGCGCCTGACGTTCGGAGCGTCGCATGGCGTTCTGCTGGCCTCGATCGCGCTCCATGCGCTGCTGCTGCGGAGTCGGTGCCGCGCCTTCCATGATCCGGGACGGGTGCGTCGCGATATTGTCGCGCAGGAATGCCTGCGGCAGGAACGCGTTCAGGTTGAACTCCGCCGGTGGAAGACCGAGCACGCGCGCCAGTTCGTCGCGAAGCTTGTATATCTCCTCCGCGTTCCAGGTGTGCTCGGGAACCAGCTTCTGGAGCTTCTTCGACGCGTTCTCGACGCGGAGCTGCGCGTAGTTGCCCATGATGAAGCCGGGGAAGATCGAGAGTTCGTCGAGAATCTCGAGCGGATACTGGACTTCCTTTTCACCTTCGAAACCGCATCTGGACAGGAGTTCCCTGAGCGTGTCGAACACGGCGGTGCGGGCTTTGTTGCTGTCGCGCGAGGTCCGGAATTCCTTCAGGAAAAGCGTCCGGAGATACTCGAACGGCGGGGTCTGCTCGAAACAGGCCAGGAAACGGCGAAGCCCCTGTTTGTGGCGCTCGGCGTTCTTGAGGATCTCGGGGGCGAGGCCATTCTCGTTCGAGAACAGAGCTTCGATGACCTTTTCCGCGCCGCCCGAGTATTCCTCGACCGTCTTGAACTGACGGCTCAGAATCTCGCTCGTCTTGCCCTGATATATACTGGATAAAATAATAAGGAAGAAGTGGACGTTGGGATCCATGATCTCCCGTTCGATCCAGCGCCAGAGCCCCTTCCTGATGTATTTGTTGCGCCGTTTGTACATCGTCCCAAGGCACTCGTGCACGATCGTGCGCTTCAGGGCTTCGAGCAGCTCCGGGGTGAAGACGGGCGCGGCCGGTTTTTCCTGCGGCGCCTGGATGGGCGCCGGCTCTTCGACGGTCAGGACGGAGATGTCCAGTTCGATGATGCGGCTGCTGAGCTTTGTCGAGGGCGGGGTCAGCGTTTCGCCGCTGCGCTTGAGCATCAGCAGGGCCTTCTTGACGCGGGTCGCGGCGACGCCCTGTTCCTTCTGGAACTGCTTGGCCTTGGTGTCGAGGGTATATTTCTGGCCGCGGGCGAGGTAGGGAACGCAGATGTCGACGACGACGAAGCGCTTGTCGTCAGCCGCGGAATGCTCGAACACGAGATCGATCACTTCGTTGCTTTCAACCAGCACATGGTCGGCATGCTGGAACTTCCAGGGTTTGGGGCTGGAAAAGGTTTTCTGGAGCCGTTCCTCGATGATGGCGATGTTCTGGAGCAGGGCTTGCTTGATGGTCAGATACTCGCGCTCGAGGTCTTCGGCGGATTTTTGAACGGTTGTAGAACGGCGATAACGTCTCACGAATGAATGTCTCCGATTTGTTGCCGGGAACGCTTGAAAAAGGTCGAACCCGGGAAATGTGGTCCGCTCCAGGGCGGACGGTTGCGATGTCGAGTGCGTGGCACGCGGCGTTGAAAACGCGGCCTTCGTTCCTTCATCGCGATGGCCCGGCAGGTGCTGCCGGGCAGTTTCGCATCAGATGTGCTCCGGTACGGTGAATGAAATGACGTGGTGAAGTCCGAGGAATGTCGTGGGGGTCAGGGAGTAGTCTCGGATTCCGCAGGATTCAAGGATCGAGAGGAGGTCGCGATCGAGAGTGAAGAGGCCGAGCTTCGAAAAAACCGGGTGAAACCGATCTTCGATCCAGGAGAGGATGGAATTTCTGCTGCGCAGATGGTTGATCAGCACGACTTTCGCTCCCGGCTTCGCGACGCGCAGGATCTCCCGGATGGCGCGACGGGTGTCGGGGACGACCGTGAGCACGTATGCCGCCAGGATCCTGTCGAAGGTGCGCGGGGCGAATGCCATCTTCGAAACATCCATCTGGAGCAGCTGGGTGGGGCAGGAGCACTCGTCGGCCCGTTTCCGCGAATGGCAAAGCATGCCGTGGCTGAAATCGAACCCGATGACCGAGGCCTGCGGAGGATAATACTCGAGGCTCAGGCCCGTACCCACGCCGACCTCGAGGACCGTCTGGCCCGGTGTGAGATCGAGCTGTTCCACGGCGATACGGTGCCCATCCTCAAGCCAGGGCTTGAAGAAGAGATCATACATCGTGCTGTATCGGTCGTAAGCGTGCTGAATCGTGCTGGCGCTGTGCAAGCGTGATTACTCCAAAAATGCGGCTGTCCTCTCCTGCCACTGACCACCGAATATAACACACCCCGTCCGCGTCATGCAACATACCGAATTGAGGTGGAATGTCACCGGAATTCCTCTCCCATCATGAGATCGAATGCCCGGTCTCAATGAAATGGACAGGGAATTCCGCCTCTGGTATACTTTCGAAATCCGAGTCTTTGGTGTCCTGCATCCACATTCTGGAGTTCTGGAGAACCGATGGTCAGACCGTTGTATCCTCCCCGTCGCAAGCACGGGCAAGAAGAGCAGCCCCTTCCCCCCTGGTGGAAGAGCCCCCAGCTTTGGCTTGCCGGCCTCTGTGTCGCGGCCGTCGCCGGCGTGACGCTCTATCATTTCGGCGGCGACCTGGGAATTCCCGGCCTGCCGGCCTCGAATACGATCAGCGATCCCACCCCTACCGGAAAAAGCGGCGGATATTTCTCGTTCCTCAAGGGCTCGTCCCTCTGGCGCAAGACATCTTCGTCGCTCGAGACAAACGAGGAAGATCTCATCGAGCTTGGCCTGCCCAGCGAGACCATCCGTGTGCTGGCCGTCGATACCAAGGGTGAGAATCACCGCGACCGGCGCCGCCGCTTCGCCATCGAAAAATACGAGGCTGGCCGCCGTCTCGCGGACGAGCAGGAAAAAGAGCAGAGCGATTTCCAGCGTCAGCGTTCGTCGCCCGTCGCCCTCGAGTTGAAAGACGCCGTCATGGCCCTCGATGCGTCAGACAACCTCGGCATTCTCAAGCTCGAAGGCCTTCTTCGCGAGCAGCTCCTCAAGTCGGGCGGAAAGCGTGAGAATCTCGATATCCTGGTGTATGCCTTCCAGAACCTTGGAGACATGTATACCCGCAAGAACATGAAGCTGAAAGCCAAGGAATCGTATCTGTCGGCGTTTCAGCTTATGAAGGAACAGGCCCCTGCCGAGCAGGGGCCTGAATGGGATCGCGTTATCACCGAGATCGGGCGGCTCGAGGCTAGAGAAGGCGGCAATTGAGAACGCAGTTTTCGGACACCGGAACGTTGTTCTCGAGCAGGTCCTTCACATCCGAAATCGGGCGCATGATGACGAAGCGCCGCGTTTCCTTCGGAGAAAGGTTGAGTTCATCGTGGTTCAGCTGAGCGGACAGATTGACCAGGTTTTGAGGCTTGCTCACGAACGTGGGATAGATTCTCACGTGCGGCACGGCCTTGTTCGAGGTGTTGACCACATATCCACCGATATACAAGTTGCGTCGATCTATTCTGACACCGGTCTTCTTGACGACCACGGGCGCGTCTTTCACTTCTGCGAGAGGCACGTACGCGGTTGCGGTTTTCTTGAAGGCATACACCTTCGCCGGCTGCAGGATTTCCTGCGTTTTTCTTGCGGCCTGAGCGAAGTGACTATTGAATGACAAGGCTATGAAGGAGGCCAGGATCAGGCCCATGTGCTTTCGGTCTATCTTCATGTTTGTTCCCTCGCTTCGTTCTCTGGTTTTCCACGATTCTCATCGGCATGAACTGCAGGCGACGTTAGCGTCTTCGGCACGAAATTTGCCTGATGTGCGCAGAGCCGCTTCCCAGGCTCTCGGACGGGGCATCACGCTCGTGGAAATCCTCGTGGCGCTCTCGATCGCCTCGCTGGTGATGCTTCCGATCATTCTGCTGTTCGGGGTGTCTGAAAAGGTCACCTACAAGAGCATCAACGAAGTCGTGGCAGCCAACCTCGCCATGCTGAAGATCGAGGAACTCAAGAGCCGGCCGTTCGCCCAGCTTCGCCAGCTAATCGAACTCTCGGCTTCCGACCCGGTCGACGGGCCTTTCAAGGAATACGTCACGCCGCGCGAGGCGAACGGCACCTGGAACTCGCCCGGCGTCGAATACACCCGCGAAGCGCGCCTTTCGTTCTATCCGAACGTCGATCCCGACGCCGGCTCGCCCGATTACGAGCTTCAGAAACGGCGCATCCGGATCAGGGCGATCGTGTATTTCACCGAGTCCATCCCGGGGACCGGCAACAAAAAGGGGAAGGAGAAATCCTTCGAGCTCGCGACGATCCTTTCCGATGAAACGCTCGGTTCGGGCCTGAACAGTTCGTTCACGCCTTCGCTGCCGACCTCCACGCCGTGAAGGATATGAATATCATGCAATATACACATCGCCCCGCGCGCCGTGCCGTCACCCTCGTCGAAGTCATGATCTCGCTCCTGCTTTTCGGGATCGTTCTCGTGACGGGATATGTGTTCCTCAACCGCACCTTCGTCAGCCTCGAGCGGCAGCGCCAGTCGCTCGACACCCTGCACGAGGCCCGCGAATTCCTGATGCTCATCGAGCGCGATCTGCGAGAGATGACCAAGCTCGTCAGCCTCGACACCGTGTTCCGCGGCAACCTGTTCGCCGAGGACAACGCCCTGTTCTTCTCGATGACCATCGAGGTGCCGCAGCGCATCGGCGACGGCACGACCACCGTCACCTGGTCCTACGAGGGTCCCGACCGATACAAGGATTCTCCTGGCGCCCAGAAGATCATCTATCGCCAGGAAAAGGGAAAGATCAAGCGCGCCATCGTGACCAGGCAGCTCGACTATCTCAAGATCTGGGGCACCGACGGCATCATCTTCCGGAACCGCGACAACGGCGAAAGCCTCGACCAGTACCAGAAATACCTGGCTCCGCATTACTATTTTCCCACCAATCCCGGCAACGGCTTGAACGATCTCTCGAAGGTGCGCGGCGTCGAGGTTCAGCTCTCGATGAACGAGCTGTATGACAAGGCCGGCGCGCCGGTCAAGACGAGGACTTTCGTGACCCGCGTCTACTCGAGGGTCCTCAACGCAAAATACGAATAGCTGTATAATGATATATATTCTTCGAACCCGACCAGGAGCGACCCCATGAACACCGCAACCGTCCGATCCAAGTTTCTCGATTTCTTCAAGGGTCACGAACACTACGTTCGCGGCTCTTTTTCGCTGATCCCGCAGGATGACCCCACGCTGCTCTTCAACAGCGCCGGCATGGCCCCCTTCAAACCGTATTTCCTCGGTCTCAAGACCGATCTCAAGCGCGCCGCCACCTGTCAGAAATGCTTCCGCACGACGGACATCGAGAACGTTGGCTACACGGCCCGCCATCACACCTTCTTCGAGATGCTGGGCAACTTCAGTTTCGGCGACTATTTCAAGAAAGACGCGATCGCCTGGGCCTGGGAGTTCATCACCAAGGTCGTGAATCTCGACGTGAAGAAACTTTACGTTTCGGTTCACCACAGCGATGACGAGGCGCGCGAGATCTGGCACAAGAGCATCGGTGTCCCTTCCGACCACATCATCACCCTTGGCGACAAGGACAACTTCTGGACGATCGGCGTCGGCCCGTCCGGCCCCTGCTCCGAGATCTACATCGACCAGGGCCCCGGCATCGGCTGTGGATCGCCCGACTGTGCGCCCGGCTGTGACTGTCCGCGATATCTCGAGTTCTGGAACCTCGTGTTCACGCAGTACAACCGGGCCGAAGACGGCGCGCTAACGCCGCTCAAGAAGAAGAACATCGATACCGGCATGGGCCTCGAACGCCTCGCGGCGATCCTCCAGGGCAAGCTCGACAACTTCGAGAACGACGTTTTCTCGGGCATCGTCGGCGCCGTCGAGAAGCACACCGGCAAGCATTTTGCCGAGGGTGGCAAGACCCGCACCGCCCTGAAGGTCGTCGCCGACCACGTCCGCGCCCTCTCGTTCGCGATCGCCGACGGCGCGCTGCCGGGCAACGAAGGCCGCGGCTACGTGCTCAGAAAGATCCTGCGCCGCGCTTCCCGGTTCGGCTATAAGTATCTCGGTCAGGAAGAGCCGTTCCTGCACACGATCGTTCCGACCGTCGCCCGCATCATGGAAGCTTATCCCGAGGTCGGACAGAACCTCGAACTCGTCACCCGCGTCGTGAAGAGCGAGGAGGAGCGGTTCCTCCAGACGCTCAAGACCGGCAGCGAGATGCTGAACGGCTACATCGCCGACCTGAAGAAGGCCGGCACGACGCAGCTCGACGGCGCCCGCGCCTTCCTGCTGCACGACACCTACGGATTCCCGCTCGACCTGACCCGCGAGATCTGCAAGGAAGAACAGCTGCTCGTCGACGAAGCCGGATTCAACACCGAACTCGAGAAACAGCGCGAGCGCGGCCGCGCCAATGTCGTCTCCGCATTCGTGAACTTCAGTGCCATCAACCCGGCTGATTACGGGAAAACAGTGTTCACCGGGTACGCGGCCATGACCGACACCGGCAAGGTGATGAATGTGGTCGAAGCCGGCGACGAACTGCTAGTCATCACCGACCGCACTCCGTTCTATGCGGCATCGGGCGGCCAGATCGGCGACCACGGCGTGATTCGAGGCAAGGGCGCCGAATTCACGGTTCACACGACCGACAAGGTCGAGTCCGGCGTGCCCGGCGGCCAGGCTTGGGATCCGCTCCTCATG
>MWAR01000624.1 GCA_002068715.1 bacterium ADurb.Bin374 | reverse complement strand
GCACAAGCCGAGGTATGCATCCTTGGACTGGTTCGTTCAGCTTGAACCGTTTTTCGCTTCCTGGTCGTATCTGGCTGTATTTCTTGTTCTCATCCTCTGCGGCGTCGGTCTGCCCGTCCCGGAAGAGATCACTTTCATCACCGCCGGATACGTTGTCAGCCAGACCGGAGCGGATTTGCATCTGATGATCCTCATCAGCCTCGTTGGCCTGATGGCGGGGGATTCGCTCATCTACTATTTCGGCAGTCATTTCGGGGTGGCAATCCTGAGCCGATGGCCGTTCAGAATCCTTTTCTCGGAAAAGATGCTGATCAAGTCCCGCTCCTTTTTCGACAAATACGGCTCCAGAGCTGTTTTTTTTGCCGGTTTTTTCGCCGGAATCCGCGCCACGACTTATTTCATGACGGGTTCGATGAAGTTCAGCTACTGGAAATTCCTGTTCTGGGACTTCATCCGCGCCGTTCTGACCTGCCCGATATCGATCTGGGCAGGCTACAAGTTCGGCCCCTACGCCGAGCAGTGGCTCGGTTCGAACGTGCGCTACCTGTTCGCCGGGCTCATCGTTGCAGGCATTCTGCTGATCATCAGAAACAACATCAACCATTCGAACGAAAAAGCCTGAATCGGCTTGTTCGCTTCAGGGGTAAAGCAGCAGATACCCGCTGATGACGACCGTTCCGGTCGAAAGCACCATGCTTACCGTTGCCAGCCCGGTCTTCCCCGTCATGACCTGGCAGTGGTTGATGCCGCCTTCGTCGACAGGGCCGGTTTTCAGGTCGAACTCGCCGGAGGGGGTGCCATCGACTTCGAAGGTGACCTTTCCAGGGTTCGAATAGAACTCGTTGTCCCAGAACTCGAACACGGCACGGGTGAACGAAGCGGTGATGTCGACTCGCGAACCGGGCGTGCTCGACCGGATGATGTAGTAGCCGCCGACGTTGTCGTTCTTGATCATGTGCCAGTCGCCGGTGTATTTGACGGGATAGTTGATGGTGCTGATCGTGATATCCGTCCCCGGATGGAACACGCCGTTGATGAATCCACGCGCGTCGAGATCCATCATGATGCGTTCCTCGGCCGCCGGCGTTCCTCCGAACGTTTCCACCGCGATCGGGTTGTTCTTCTCACCGGAGCAGCCGGAAAACAGGAACGCACCGGCGGCCAGGCAGAAAAGAGCGGCCGTCGTTCTCACGTATCTGTGCATGCGAGCCTCCTTCCCGATTCGGGAAAAACCATCCCCTACTCGGAATATCGGCACGTTGCCTCCGATACCGAAGACCTTACGCGTGTTTTCTGCAGCGGATGATGAACTTCTCTTCGAAACCGATCGGATGGTAACTCAGCTTCGCCGTGCGCAGGCCCTCGATGCCGAGATCCGTCTCGCGATTGATCACGGTCACGTCGGCCGGGAGCCGATTTGCGAGAGCCCAGTTCAGATACTGGTAGAGGCCTTTCACGTGCCGGTCCGCTTTCTCGATCGTGACGACCCAGCAGTTGCGGTGGATGGGTGAAGCGACCGTGAATCCGGCAAGCCGGCCAGCGACCCTCACCACGAGACCGATCGCGCAGATTTTTTCGAGTTGCGGAAGCATTCTGCCGATTGCGGCGGCTTCGATCCTGACATTTTCGTCATCCCCCGGGAAACCTTTGTACCAATCGTCGAGAAACGCCGTCACCTCTGCGCCGAAGGCAGGGGTGTAGATCTCCACGTGCGGTTTCTCCTCTTCCTCGAGTCGGTTCACGAAGTTCTTTTTCTGGTGAAACCGGCGCCCCGAGAGTTCGGCCAGCTCTTTGCGATCATACAGGTAATCGAAGTCGTCACGCTGGGCCTCGACATCGGCCTCGGGAAACTCCGAGGCGATCTCCTTCGCGATGGATTTCGGGACATAGCGCAGTTCGCACGGAAGACCGGTGCCGCTCATGTATTCCATGATCCGGTCGATCGCCGGGCGTAGCGGCCCTTTTCCGACCGGAGCCAGGAAGAGATAACGTTCATCCGGGCCTTCGACGGCGATGCTGAGGTGGCTTCCGATGCGGCTGACCATCGGCGGAAGGGTCTTGTACCAACCGAGCAGGTTGTATAGCGCATAATCAGAAGACGAGACGCCGGCTTCCTCGAGAAGGCGCCGGACAAGATATTTATGGGAGAACGTCAGATGTGTCTGGTGGGGAAATTCCGGGATTCCGCTCAGGTCGGGAGCTTGGGAATCACCCGCGCAAGGCGCTTCCGATGGCAGTGTTAGAGAGTCCATAGACGACGAAGTATACCACAGAATACGCTCTTTCGAAACATGGACCGACATTTCAGTTCGACCTTCCGAGACTCCGGAATGCCGATCAGGTAGGATTTGCATCGATACTTGTTGTGAGTTCGAGGGTCGGCGGAGTATAGTGAGAATCATGTCTTTCGATGCATTTGAACCAGCCCAATTGCGGCACCTCAAACTCGGCAACCGCTTCCTTGTGGCCCCGATGGCGACGCAGTATGCCGACAAGGAAGGCCGCGTCACCGACACGCTTCTCAAATACTACACGCACATCGCCAGAACCGGCGCTGGCGCGGTCATCGTCGAAGGCGCGGCGATATCCCCCCACG
>MWAR01000623.1 GCA_002068715.1 bacterium ADurb.Bin374 | reverse complement strand
CCAGGGCCTCCTGTCTGAGGCGGAGCAGATTGCCGATAAAGTGAACGCTATCGAAAGCTGCCTGCAGAACGCAGCAGGCGGCCAGAACCATGAAAATCCAGTAGAGTCGTTTACGAAGCATCACTTCTCGGTATCTCTAGTCGGCGGCATCGATTCCGTGCATCTTTACAAGGCCTACACGGATATTGCGAATTCCACTGTATCATGGAAATCCTCTCTCTCCAACTCTCTTCGAAGCCAGTGTCAAAAGCAGGCTTCTGGCAGAGAGTTGACGGTGAGCGATCCAATCGAATGGGCGATCAGGCGAAGAGAGGTTGGAATATCCGGGAAAAAGAAAATCCCTGAAAGCCGAATCACTCGACGATCAGGGAATTTCTCGGTGGAGCTGATCATGTAAGTATCCACGAAATCCAGACCATGGATAAGTAGAAAATCTGGCATACTTGAGCGTCGAAAGAAATCCATCAAGTATGCGGATATCGAAGTTTTCAGAGCATCAGATCATCAATCTCCTCAAAGAGGTCGAGGCCGGCCGAAGTTCTGCGCCGACTGGGCGGCGTGATCAAGATAAACGAATAGTAGAACTCCACAGAAATAGCCTAAGCTTTCGTTAAGCCATCTCAGGATACCTGTGATGAGGGTTCAGAGGCCACTTCCGTCTTTTCCACGACAATGTCGGCGTGACCTGTGGTCTCCGTGATGCGCAAGCGTGAACTCTGGTTCAATCGATTTATCCCCAGGCTTCGTCCAATCTCCACGGCATTACCGTTCAATGCAAGGAGTCTATCGATTGCTCTGAGTTCTTCTTTGCAGATGTATTCCGCTTTTCTCATTTCCTCGTTCCGGTCTTTATAACGTGCAGGAGAAGACTGAAGCGGGGCAATGCCTTCAGGCCAGAAAAACAAACCGACGTTCTCGGATGTTGTCCCTCGCTGCTGCCTGGCAATCTCGATGATGATATCCCGGATTTGCCGACCTGCACGCTGGAATCCGTGGTGTCGGGCAATTCGCCTGACCAGAACTTCCTCGTGAATCGGCCCTTCCGTATCAATGACATGATCGATCATGGCTGCAAGACGATATTTATATTCGTCTGCATAGAATAATCCCGGGTCTGCCTGATATTGTTCCCCAGCAAGATCAGCGATGGCATACTGCGTCTCATCCCGATCCATAACGACAACCTGGGCAGCAGCCTTTGGTTCCTGTGACGAAGTATCCGTGTCATCATCAGTGATGATACTCGGAGGGGAAACGGTGGTCGTATTTTCCTCAGCTTCCTGTTGGGACGCGGATACTTCCGCCTTCTTCTGCGCCTCCAAAACACTGGCGGCTTCATCGCGCTGTTTCCGGTCTGCGTTGAGCAGTCGTGTCAGGTTTTCGTTGAGCATCTCCAGAGCTTTTGGCCGATTAACCCACCAGTCAGTTGACCATACACGAAGCAGTTTCCAACCAAGCCCTTCCAAAACCAATTGGCGTATTTTGTCACGCTCTCGCGCGACGTGGGAGCTGTGATACATCGCGCCATCACATTCAAGGCATTGAGCAACAAGATCGATTTCGCCGATCAGCAGCGCCTGTTTACCTGCGCTCGTTCGTCGAGCATCCGGTTTGTCGAGCGGAAGGGTTCGGCCCTTCCGGCGGTCTTTCTCGATAATCACGACGTCACCGAAGCGATCCGCGATCCCGAGGTTTCGCGGAACGTTTCCCATGTGGCCAAGGACGCGAAGGTCCGCGAATGCATGACGAAGATGCAGCGCGAGATCGGTTCGCAGGGCCATTGGGTCGTTGACGGCCGGGATATCGGGACGGTCGTGTTTCCCGAAGCCGCAACCAAGATATTCCTCACCGCTTCCATTCGGGAGCGGGCCCGCAGACGCCTCGAAGAGCTTCAGGCGAAGGGGTTTGCCGGCAGTCTCGAAAGCCTCATGGAAGAGATCGCCAAACGTGACGAGATCGATTCCAATCGTGAGGTCGCCCCGCTGAAGCAGGCGGACGGTGCAGTATTCGTGGATACAACCGACCTTACCATCGAACAGGTGGTGGACCGGATCATTTCAATCGCAACAGTCAAGGATGCCCTTATCCAGACGGAGGAACGTATGTCAGACAATTCTACCGCTACATCCAAGCAGGAAGCCCCCATGGACGATTCCGAAATGACCATGGAAGAACTCGAACGGGAGATGAGCGGTGAGTTCAAAACAATCCGCAACGGCGCCATCGTGACGGGAACGATCATCGAGATCACCCCGACCGGCGTCTACGTCGATCTCGGCTACAAGAGCGACGGCGTCATTTCCTCCGAAGAGTTCGAAGGCAGCACGAAGGACCTGAAGGTCGGCGAGAAGATCCGCGTTTATGTGAAGCGCGTCGACGACGGCAACGGCCAGCTGACCCTGAGCCATCGCCGCGCTCGCGAAGCGGACGCCTGGGAAGACATCCAGACCGCGTTCAACAACAAGACCCCGATCGAGGGTGTGCTCAAGGAGCGCATCAAGGGCGGCTACAACGTCGATATCGGCGGCGTGCGCGCCTTCCTGCCCCAGAGCCAGCTTTCGCACGGCAAGAACACCAAGGAGTTCATGGGCAAATCGTTCCCGATGACCGTGACCGAGTTCGACCGCCGCCGGAAGAACGTCGTCGTGTCCGAGCGCGCCGTCGTCGAGAGTTCACGCAACAAGCGCCGCGAAGAGCTGTTCTCGAAGTATCAGGTCGGCGACATGATCAAGGGGACCGTTTCCCGCATCGTCGAGTACGGCGCGTTCATCGACCTCGGTGACGGCGTCGAGGGCCTGATCCATCGCAACGATCTGAGCTGGTCCGTCATCACGGACCCGAAGGAAGTCGTACAGGTCGGCGAAGAGATCGAGTCGAAGATCCTCAAGATCGACAACGAGAAGGGCAAGATCGGCCTCGGTCTCAAGCAGAAGAAGGACGACCCGTGGGTCACCGTCGACCAGCGCTACGAGCCCGGCCGCCGGTATCAGGGCAAGGTCAAGAACCTGATGGATTTCGGCGCGTTCGTCGAGCTGGAAGAGGGCGTCGAAGGTCTGGTCCATATTTCCGACCTGTCGTGGGCACGCAATGTCCGCCATCCCAGCGACATCGTGAAATCCGGCGACTCGATCGCGGTCGTCGTGAAGGAAATCGACAAGACCAAGAAGCGCATTTCCCTTTCTTATAAAGACACCCAGTCCCATCCGTGGGACGGCATCGAGAGCCGTTTCAAGATCGGCGACACCGTGCCCGGCAAGGTGAACAACCTGACCGACTTCGGCGCGTTCGTCGAGATCGCCGACGGCATCGAGGGTCTGCTGCACATCTCCGACATGGATTGGGTGAAGAAGATCAACCATCCGAAGGAAGTCCTCGAGAAGGGGCAGGAGATCCAGGTCAAGATCCTCAACATCGACGTGCGGAATCGCCGCCTGTCGCTCGGCCTCAAGCAGACCATGACCGACCCGTGGGATGCCGTCGAGAACACCTACAACATCGGCGACGTCGTCACGGGCGTCGTGAAGAACCTCGTCACCTACGGTGCGTTCGTCCAGCTCGAGAACGGCCTCGAAGGCCTGCTGCACATTTCCGAGTTCTCGTGGCTCAACGACGTGAAGGATCCGTCGCAGCTCCTCAAGGTCGGCGACCAGGTCACCGTCAGCGTCTACGAAGTCGACAAGACCAAGCAGAAGATCGGTCTCTCGATGCGCCGCCTGTCGGACGACCCCTGGAAGGGCATCGAGAAGCGGTTCCCGACCAACTCGATCCAGAGCGGCACCGTGAAGTCGATCGACAACAACGGCGTCGAGATCGAGCTGTGCGACGGCGTCACCGGCTTCATCCATGTTTCCCAGATCGCCCAGAGCCGCGTTCAGCACCCGAGCGAAGCCGTGAAGGAAGGCGACAAGGTCACCTTCAAGGTTCTCGAGATCGACCGCAAGAACCGCCGGCTCAAGTGCTCGATCAAGGAAGCGGTTCTCGACAGCGACGAGCGCGAGCTCCGCAAGTTCCAGGCACAGTCCTCGCAGGGCTTCTCCGACACGATCGGCGACCTCCTCCGCGACAAGCTTGCCTCGCTCAAAGAGCAGTTGAAGGATTGAGAGGCGCACGAATTGCGCATCTCACCCAACACCGTCAAATGACCGGCAGCCCCTCCGCTTTGTGGGGGGCTGTCGGTTTCTTATTCCCCAACGAATCAAACTGAATCCAAGGAGGTTTTACGTCAATGGCGAAGAAAATCGGTATCAACGGGTTTGGCCGCATCGGTCGCATGGTGTTCCAGGCGATTTGTGATCAGGGGCTGCTCGGCAAGACGCTCGACGTCGTCGCGGTCGTTGATGTTTCGACTGACGCGGATTATTTTGCATATCAGATGAAATATGACTCGGTGCAGGGCAAGTTCAAGCACACCGTCGCCACCGAAAAGAGCGATCCTTCGAAGACCGAGAACGACGTTCTCGTCGTGAACGGCCACAAGATCCGCTGCGTCGCGGCCACCAAGACCCCGGCCGATTTGCCCTGGAAGGCCCTGGGCGTCGAGTATGTCATCGAGTCGACCGGCCTGTTCACCGAGTCCGAGAAGGCCAAGGGCCATCTCGACGCGGGCGCGAAGAAGGTCATCATCTCGGCCCCCGGCAAGGGCGACGTCAAGACGATCGTCATGGGCGTCAACGAGCAGGAATACGATGCGGCGAAGCACAACATCATCAGCAACGCCAGCTGCACGACGAACTGCCTGGCTCCGCTCGTTCACGTGCTGCTCAAGGAAGGAATCGGCATCGAGACCGGCCTGATGACCACGATCCACGCCTACACCGCCACCCAGAAGACCGTCGACGGCCCGTCGAACAAGGATTGGCGCGGCGGCCGCGCGGCTGCGGTCAACATCATCCCGTCCTCCACCGGCGCCGCCAAGGCCGTCGGCGAAGTGCTTCCCGCCACGAAGGGCAAGCTGACCGGCATGTCGTTCCGCGTCCCTACCCCGACCGTTTCGGTCGTCGACCTGACCTTCCGCGCCACCCGCGACACCTCGATCGAGGAGATCGACGGGCTGTTGAAGAAGGCTTCCGAGAGCTACCTGAAAGGCATTCTCGGCGTGACGAACGAAGAGCTGGTCTCGACCGACTTCATTCACGATCAGCGCTCCTCGATCTACGACTCGCTGGCCACCCTGCAGAACAACCTGAAGGGCGAGAAGCGGTTCTTCAAGGTCGTGTCGTGGTATGACAACGAGTGGGGTTACAGCAACCGCGTGTGCGACCTGCTCCAGTACATGCTGAAGCACGACAAATAATATCCAGGCGTATTGAATTACCGAGAGGAGGAACTCCGCTCCATGTTTAGAACGATCCGCGACATCCAGTTCAAGGGCAAGCGCGTTCTCGTGCGCGTCGACTTCAACGTTCCGCTCGACAAGTCTCTGAACATCACCGACGACACCCGCATGCGGGCCGCCGTTCCCACGTTGAAGCACATCATCGACCAGGGTGGCCGGCTCGTGATCATGAGCCACCTCGGCCGCCCCAAGGGCGGACCGGATCCGAAATACTCGCTCAAACCGCTTGTCAAGCATCTGAGCGAGCTTCTCGGCAAGCCGGTCGCCTTTGCGAACGACTGCATCGGCGATGAAGCGGCCAAACTCGCGCGCGCACTGAAGGACGGGGAAGTCCTGATGCTCGAGAACCTCCGCTTCCACGCGGAGGAGGAGAAGAACGACCCCGCGTTCAGCAAGGCTCTTGCAAGTCTCGGTGAGATCTACGTCAGCGACGCGTTCGGAACGGCGCACCGCGCGCACGCTTCGACAGCCGGGGTCGCCGACATCCTGCCGGCGTTCGCCGGATTTCTGATGGAGAAGGAAATCACCTACCTCAACAAGGTCACCCAGTCGCCCGAGCGGCCGATGGTCGCGATCATGGGCGGAGCCAAGGTCAGCGACAAGATCCTCGTCATCGAGAATCTGCTGTCCAAGGTCGACTCGCTGCTGATCGGCGGCGGCATGGCCTTCACCTTCCTCAAGGCCCAGGGGAAGCAGATCGGCAAGTCGCTGTGCGAGGCCGACAAGCTCGACGTCGCCCTCAAGATCCTCGAGACCGCGAAGAAGCTGGGCAAGACGATCCTGCTTCCGGTCGACGTGGTCGTGGCCGCCGAGATCAAGGAAGGCGTCGCCGTGCAGACGGTCGGGGCCGACGCGATCCCGGCCGACCAGCTCGGCCTCGACATCGGCCCGAAGACGGTCGCCGCGTTCGATGCGGAGCTGAAGAAGGCCAAGACGGTTCTCTGGAACGGCCCGATGGGCGTGTTCGAGACGAAGCCGTTCGACGCCGGAACCCGCGCGATTGCCGGTACGATGGCCTCGCTGAAGGCCGTCACGGTCGTCGGCGGCGGGGATTCGGTCGCCGCGATCGAGCAGATGGGCGCCGCCGAAAAGGTGTCGCACGTCTCGACCGGCGGCGGAGCCTGCCTCGAGTATCTCGAAGGCAAGACCCTGCCCGGCATCGAGATCTTCTCGCGCGACATCAAAAACATGGTCGGAGGAGCCTGACATGCCTACGTCCCGACGTCCCCTGATCGCCGCCAACTGGAAGATGCACAAGGTGACCGGCGAAGCGAAGAACTTCGTCGCCGCCCTGCAGCCGAAAATCGCGAACGTCCGCGAACGCGACGTCCTGATCTGCCCGCCGTTTCCCCTGATCCATGCGGTCGACCTGGCCCGCAAGGAAACCAAGATCCTGCTCGGTGCCCAGAACATGTATTTCGAGGAGAAGGGCGCCTTCACCGGCGAGGTTTCGGCCTCGATGCTGAAGGACCTCCACTGCGAGTTCGTGATTCTTGGCCACTCGGAGCGCCGGTGGGTGTTCGGTGAGTCCGACGAGCTGATCAACCGCAAGGTGCTCGCCGCCGTGAAGAACGGGCTCATCCCGATTCTCTGCGTCGGGGAGAAGCTCGACGAGCGCGAGAAGAACCTGACCGAACAGGTCATCCTCAACCAGATGGATCGCAATCTGAAGGATGTCCCCGAGAACGCGATCGGCACGATGGTCGTGGCGTACGAACCGGTCTGGGCCATCGGCACCGGCAAGAACGCTTCGACGAAGGACGCGCACGACGCGATCGCCCTGATCCGCGAGTTCCTGCACAGCCGGTACGGCAGCTCGTCCGCCGACAAGACCCGCATTCTCTACGGCGGCTCGGTGAAGCCGGACAACATGAAGACCTACATGAGCCAGCCCGGCATCGACGGGGCCCTCGTCGGGGGCGCCAGCCTCGAGCCCGACTCGTTCGCCCAGCTGATCAACTACTGACCCCGGTTCCCAACGGCCCCGTCGCTGCAACGCGGCGGGGCCGTTTTCTGTATCAGGCATGCTATAAAACAACGGACCACAGAGTCCCAGAGACACAGAGAAGATTTTTGTTCGAACTCTGTGCCTCTGTGTCTCTGCGGTGAAGAGGTTTTTCTGTCCCAATGCCTTCGTTGCGGATCATGGGCTCGGAGCTCTTTCCCCTTCTTTGCGTTTTGTGCGATGATAGGGGAAACGCCCCCAGCCTCGGCTGAGAAACGGAGCAAGCGTGAGCATCCGCGTGAAAATCGGGATCGGGTTCGCCCTGATGATCGTGGCCCTGACCGGCCTGATCATCACATGGGGAGCGCGCACGCTCGGCTTGCAGCTCGAAGAAGCGGACCTGGGCAAGCTCACCTCGCTGCGCGAAACGACGCTGGATCAGTGGCGCAGGGAACGGGCCGCTCTCGCCCGTATCGCGTCGGAGCTCGTCCCTGTTCTCGCTGCCTCGAACGGCGCAGATGCCGACGATGAGCGACGCTTGTCGACCGTCGAACTGCTCAAGCGGCAGCTCCGCCTCGACTGGCTGGACATCCGCAGGGAAGGCAGAAGCCTGCTCTACCGGCTTCAGGAGCCGGCCCCGCTGGTACATGACCTTGCCGTTCCGCAACGGATCACCCTCTCGGGTCCGTTGGCAGCCACCGGCCTCATCACCTGTCAGGTGCAGCTCTCCACCGGCACCGAGCTGCTCCTGGCGCGGCGGCCGGCCAGTTCCCCGATTCCCCTTGCGGCGCTCTGGGACGGCCGGGGCATGCTGTACGGCGATCCCGGGGTCTGGCCGACCGGGCTTCTGAGCGAGTACACGGCCCGGGAAGCGACGTTCCAGAGGCTGATGCAGGGCCGTCTGCACCGGCTTCGTGCAAGCGTGGTTCCCGGTACCGACCTGAAGCTCCTCGTCGGGTATGCCGCCGACTCGGCCACCCTGACGCGGACCGGCGTCGACGAGCTGATGCTGCGGCTGGCCCTGCTCGAGATCCTCGGCCTGCTCGTTCTCGGATATTTCCTGGGCCGGCGGCTGTTCGGGCCGCTCGAGCGGCTGAAACAGGCCATCGACCGGGTCGGGGCGGGCCACTGGCAGGAGATCCCGCCGGCCGAACTTCCGGACGGGGAGGACGAGGTCGGCATGCTCGGCCGCAGCTTCAACCACATGGTGCAGGAGCTTTCCACGGCGCGGGATCGCCTGATCGAGGTGCAGCAGGAGCTGATGAGCAAGGAAAAAATGGCCGTTCTGGGCCGGTTCTCGGCCGGCCTCGCCCACGAGATCAACAACCCCCTCGGAACGATCCTCGTCAGCGCCGGCCTCGCCGACGACGCGATCGCCCACGGTCGCCCGGTCGAGGCCGACGACATCCGCGCCATCATCGAGGAGACGCGGAGATGTCGCCGGATCGTCGAGTCGCTGCTGGAGTACGCGCACAACCGGCCGCCCCGGCTTGGGCGAGAATCTATAGCAGAAATCATAGAATGCGCCGTCCGGCTTCCCCTCTCCGAGCCGCCCTGGCGGGGTCTCGGGATCGAAACCGAGGTGCCCTCGGATATCCATGTTCTCATCGACCGGACAGGGATCGGCCAGGTCCTGGCCAATCTCCTCCGAAACGCCGCCGAAGCCCTTCAGGCAAATCTCGATGCCGGCAAACCGGCAATGATCCGGGTCACGGCACGAAGGCTGGACAGGGAGTTCGCCGTCGTCACGGTTTCGGACAACGGGCCCGGACTTGGCGAGGCGGCCGATCATCTGTTCGAGCCCCTGATGACGACGAAACAGCAGGGAACCGGCCTCGGGCTGGCCATCTGCCAATCGATCGTCGAAGGGCATGGAGGCCGGATCCGCGCCGTGCGCCTGCCGGAGGAACGGACGGAATTTTCCTTCACCCTGCGCCTGGCCGATACGGACGAGGGGCGCGCGCCCTGATGACGGAGGAATCAACGCATGCCGAACCGAATCGTTCTGATCGATGACGAAGCCAAGCTCCTCCGGGCGCTGAAAAAGGCCCTGGAGCTCGATGGGCACGAGGTGTGCGAGTTCACCTCGCCCGACCAGGCCCTTGCGTTCATCTTCGAGCGCCACCCGGCCCTCGTGATTTCGGACATCCGGATGCCCGGCATGTCGGGGCTCGATCTGCTGGCGAAGCTTGGCGAACTGCACCCGCGCCCCCCCTGCATTCTCATGACCGCCTACTCCTCGGTGGAGACGGCCGTGACCGCCGTCCGGCTGGGTGCGCGGGATTATCTGCTCAAACCGTTCGAGATCGAGGAGCTCCGGGCCGCGGTGCGGCGGGTGCTCGAAACCGCTGCGCCCGGCCCCGATATGACAGCCGCAGAGGCCGTCGGCCGGCCGGCCGGCCGGTCCGCGGCGATCTGCAGCGTCCTCGACCTGATCGGGCGGGTCGCCGACACCGAGAGCACCGTTCTTCTCCAGGGGGAAAGCGGCACCGGCAAGGAGCTGGCGGCACGCACGCTTCACGCCCTTTCCCGGCGCGCGAAAGGGCCGTTCATCCCGGTGAACTGCAGCGCCATTCCCGAAGCCCTTGTCGAGAGCGAGCTGTTCGGCCATCTGAAGGGCAGCTTCACCGGGGCGTTCGCCGACAAGGACGGCCTGTTCCATGAGGCCACGGGAGGCACCCTGTTCCTCGACGAGATCGGCGACCTCGCGGCGGCCAGCCAGGCGAAGCTGCTGCGCGTGCTCCAGGACGGTTCGGTGCGAAAAGTCGGGGACACGCGCGGATACCCGGTCGACGTGCGCATCGTCGCGGCCAGCAACCGGGATCTGCGGGCCGAATGCCTCGCCGGGCGGTTCCGCGAGGACCTGCTGTACCGGCTGAGCGTCGTGGAGATCCGCATGCCGTCGCTGCGGGAGCGGCTCGAGGACATTCCCGACCTGGTCGACGTCTTTCTGAAGCGGTTCGCGGAACGGCATCGCCGGCCGATTCTCGAGCCGTCGGAGGCCGCGCTGGCGAAGCTCGCGCGGCACGCCTGGCCGGGGAACGTGCGCGAGCTCGAGAACGTGATCGAACGCGCCGTCATCCTGAAGCGACAGGGCCGGGAACTGCTCCCGGATGATCTTCCCCTGCCCGAGCCCGGAATCGGCACCGGAACGGCGGCGACGTTGCCGGGGGTCCAACTGGATGAGGCTCGGGAGCGGCTC
>MWAR01000622.1 GCA_002068715.1 bacterium ADurb.Bin374 | reverse complement strand
GCGCCGCGACGACGCGCGCGGCATCGCGGTCGCAGCCAACACCATCGGCCTGCTGCTCGTGCACCAGGACGAATTACGAGCGTCGCTCGAATATTTTCGCCGCGCGCTCTGAGGCGATATAATATCCGGAACCATCCATCGGAATCGTCCAGTGGCCTGCTTTCGTCAGTTCGAGGGCATTTTCCGCGAGGAAGCCGGTCCGCAAGAGTTTTTCCCGGGCCTCACGGATCTCGGTGAAGTCGTAGAACCAGTTCAGCCGCTGGCGGACACCCACCACCTCGATGAACTGAGCGTTCAGAAGCACCCAGATGACGCGGCCGTCGGGGCGGCGAAACGCCGTTTCCCTGTCACGCAGAATGCCCGTGCGTTCGAGCTCTTCTTTGATCGCGAGCTTGTCATCGGTATCGGCCAGGTAGAATGTGCAGGAACGCGCCATCAACTCCTCGTGAGAAACCCCGAACAGTTCGGCGAGGCGCCGATTACTGAAGATCTGGCGGCCGGCGGGATCGAGAATAGACACTCCGACGGGGCTCTCCTCGAGAATCACCCTGAGCTGATCGATCTCGACCCTTCTTGGAACATTCCGGTCCGTCATCTCGTCACACCTCTCTCATACCAGCTCGAATCCGGTGATCCATCGTCTTCCCAATACCCTGTTTTCAGGATACCCCCCCTTAGTGTTCTGCGGCAATCGATTCCCGAACACGACAGGGTGTTTTCGTGTATAGTGAGAACGCCGTCTCATGACGACAGTTCATAAAAGTATATATGACACTATGGGAGATATCAATGAGCATGAGAACCCCTTTTCACTTCTTCGTACCGACCGTCATTGCAATCGCCCTGGGCGGAGCCGCCTGGGCCGCCGACCTTCAGGCTACGATCACGACCACCCAGGGCAAGACCATCAACGTCACGGCGATCAGCCCCGACGGCCGGATCGAGTACACGCCCGCCGGCGGCAAGAAAACAACGATTCCCTTCAAAGACATCAAAAATATCGATTGGGATAAGGGCACCCGCATTCACACGGTGACCACCAACGACGGGAAAACCCTGCGACTCGAGCGCGCCTGGATCTTCGCGGGACGGGGTGCCTACCTCGAATTCACCGGCACCGACAAGGAAACGGGCGAGGACGCGAACGGCACCATCACGGGAAGCGACATCGCCGGCATCGAGTTCGCGGGCGCAGCTCCCGAGACCGTCCAGACCCCGGCGACGCCGGTACCGGCTGAACCTGCGGCGGAACCAGCGGCCCCGGTTGCTCCGGCCGCCGCTGCCGAGCCTGCCTCTCAGGTTCCCGGGGCCAACGCCGGTCCGTCAAAGCGGCTGTCGACAAATAATATCGAGTATATGAAGGACGCGATCGCCGGGTTCGAAAAGGCCTTTCCCGGGCTCGTCTCCGAGTATGACGCGGCGAAAGCCGCCGGAACCCTGTCGGCTGACGAAAAAGACCCACGCACGGACGAGATGGAGCTGAAGGAAGTCCTGATCCTGCAGAAGGCGCACAAACTTTTCCATGAGATGGTGGAGTATTATGCAGCCGCCCTGAAGGACGGCTGGGAAGTATCGGACGCGGAACTGGCGCCGTATACCGACAAACTAGTCGCCATCCTTTCCCAGCTCGGGAAGATCGGGTACCGGAGCTGCTTCGGTCCGCGTGATGCCGCCTGTGACAATCTTGAAAACATGGACCGAGCCTGGCTCAAGGCTCATAAAGCGATGCTGTTGACGACCGCGCGCGGCAACGCCAAGGCAGGCCAGGAGCTGATGGAGGAAGTGGACAGAACGGCCGCGCAGATCGCGAAGACGTTCGAAAGCGCCGGCCAGGCTGATCATCCCGCTCTCAAGCGGTTTCAGGAGGATATTGCACGGCTGAAGAAGGCATGCGAAGCCGGTTTTGCCGCGGCCGGGAAGGCAAAAGACACGGTCCTCGCTGCCTGGGAAGCCCTCCGGACCGAGCGGGAACGTCTCCAGAACACCACCTACAAGATCGAAAACGGCCAGATGCACCCGAACACCTGGTCGGCGTTCATCGAAGAACTAGAGAAGTTCGAAAAAACGGAATCGGCCGTCGTGAAGGAAAAGATCGAGTATCTCGGCAAGACCTGCGGCGCCGACACGGACGCCCTCGAATCGGCCATGGAAAAGCTTCTCGGGAAAAACCCCTCCGGTTGGGACTGGAGCGCCGAGGTCAAGCATTTTGATAAAATATTTAACACTATTCCAGCCCTGCGCAAGGACACGGCGGAAGCCATAGCCGAGCAGGCGAAACAGAATCTCGGCATGATGAGCGCCTTCGACGAAGCCATACGCGCGCAGAAATTCGACGAACTGAAAAGCCTCGTCCAGCTCGGCCTGCGCTACGACCCGCATAACGCCGCTCTGATCGATCTCACGACGAAGGTCGATGAAGCCGCGGCCGGAGATGCTGCCGCCATCGAGAAGCAGATCGCCGAACGCCAGTGGCCCGGCAACCACAAGGACTTCGCCGGCCCCGGCACACCGGAGGAGCTGACGAAAGCCGCCATCGACTACTTCAACTCCACCTGCAAACCGACCGAAAAGGCACTAGCCGCCTGCATCGTCGAGCCCGACTGGTATTGTTTCAAGCGCAATATCTTCGGCCAGCCCGTGCAGTGGGCACTGACCTTCTGGGTGGCCGTCGACGTCGAGGGCGAGACCACTCCCGACGTCGTTTATGCCTGGAGCATCTCGTTCCTGACCGACGAGAACGTCGGCGTCGCGAAGGCCCCGCCATTCAAGTGGGCCGCCTTCAACTTCAAGCAGAAGATGAAGCGTGCCAACGTCCCCGGCCTGAAATGACCTGAAACGTCTCTAACCAACCGGCCTCGGGCGGCCAGTCGCGCCCGGGGCCGGTCTATTTATATAGCAGCGTATACTTTGTAGCCGCCCTTGTGGGTGACGGCGAGCAGCTTTTTCTTTTCGAGGCTCTGAAGGCATGCCTGGATTTTCGTTTCGCCGGCGATACGGAACCTGCCGGCGATTTTTGATTTCGTCTTTGGGCTCCGGCAGTAGTCGAGGATCTCTTTCGAGAGTGTGTCGAGCGGCGAAGGCAGGGGTTTTCGGGGGAAAACGAAGGTGCTGCCGAGGTTGCCGCCGTTGAGATGTTCGCCGTTTTCGAAGGCGAGATACTCCTCGTGGCCGGCGAGGAAACTCCGGAGCCGTGTCCGGATCTTCCCGCCCTCGCCGGAGGAGCCGTATCCATGGATGACGAGAATGCGGCCGTAATCGCCGCCGCGCAGCCGGTCGTTGTAATACTCGATGAATACGTCGATGGCTTCGGCCACCAGGAGCCCGTGCAGATCGATTTCGTTGTCCATGCTATGTTTCAAAGTATAATGAAAAAGAGAAACACTCTTCAAGCATGAACAACAACGCACCGCAGAGTCACTGAGACACAGAGTCAGAACGAACGCGAGCATGCAACCGGCCTCTCCCCGAGATGCTTTGTGTCTCGGTGCTTTTGTGGTGAAACGTTCTCTGTGCCTCTGTGACTCTGTGGTGAAGCGGTCTTTGTGTCTCAGTCGTGAAACGTTCCTTGATTACCGGAGAGGAGAGGAAAGTATGGCCGAAAAACGCCGTGTGAGCGGGGTGGTCGATCGAATCGAGGGAAGTGTCGTCGTCGTGCTCGTGAAAGACCCCAGGGATCCCGAGATGACGATCGAGGTCTACGTGCCCCGCAGCAAGATCAAGAAAGTCGAACTCGAAGAGGGCGACCGCGTCTCCGTGCTGGTCTGAATGCGCGCAGTCTCGGGCTTTCCCCCGTCAGATCATTTTTTCAATCCCAGAATGACAACCCCGAAAGCGACCAGGGCGATTCCCGTCCACTCGCGGAAACTGGGTCGTTCACCCAAAAAAACGGTTGCAAACACGGCGACAAGAACGAGGCTCAGCTTGTCGACGGGAGCCACTTTCGAGGCTTCACCACACTGCAGGGCCCGAAAATAGCACACCCATGATGCGCCGGTCGCAAGGCCGGAAAGAACGAGGAACAGCCAGTTTCTGGAAGTAAGAGCGGCTGGATTCTGCCATTTCCCTGTATAGAGGATGAAAGCAGACAAGACGATCAGGATGATGCCCGTTCGGATGAGCGTCGCAACATCCGAATCGATGCCTGCAATTCCTATTTTCGCGAAAATAGCGGTCAGAGCCGCGAAGACGGCGGAACCCAATGCCCACTGAAACCAGACGGGTGATGTTTCGATCATTGTCAGACCTCCTTGTTTCTGTCTCACAGTCGGTGTGCCGGGCAAAATGGCGCTAGATCAGATGCCGGCAGGTGCATTTCCTTTCACTTCGTTCGCGTGCTCGGGTGTCGTTGGATGGTCAGGTGCATGGAGCCACAGGTCGGCGGCTTTTTTCGTCGCAATCGCGCCCAGGGGGGCGGTCAGGAGGATGCTCAGCGTCGCGAGCGCCAGGATCGTCTCGCCCGGCCCGGTGGGCAGCCCGGCCATTTTCATGGCGGCCAGCGGCGCCGCGCCGATCGCTGCCTGAACGCTGGCCTTGGGAAGCCAGGAAGCGGCGAATACCAGGCGCTCGCCCATGGTGAACGAACTGCCGAGCTGGGCCACCCACACGCCCGCCGTTCTTGCTGCGACCCCGGCGAAAATGACGAGAACGCCGGTCAGGCCGGCGCTCCATGCGACATCGAGTTTGAATTCGGCCCCGACGACGGCGAACAGCAGGATTTCCGCGAAGACCCAGATTTTACTCAGCTTCGATGCTATTTCATGTGCTATTTTTTCCCGGCGGGTCAGTATGATGCTTCCGATCGCCATCGTTGCCAGGAGTCCCGAGAAAGGGGTTGCCGGTCCGACGGAACGTTCCAGATTCACGAGCAGCAACGCCAGCGCGAGAATGGCCAATCCGCGTTTTGTGGCTCTCGGGTTGAAATTTTCAAATATCTTGTACAGGAGCGCTCCCACGAGAAGCCCGAGGATGAGCCCGTTCAGCAGGGCCACGGGGATTTTCATGAACTGGCCGGCGAGGCTTGCGTCCGCATGGGCATACATCGATATGAATACGTTGCAGATCAGGATATTGATGATGTTGTCCAATGATGCGGCCGTCAGGATCAGTTGAGGGATGTTTCGCTCCGTCCCCCGCTTTTCCTCGATGCACCGGAGCATGAACGGGATGATGACCGCGGGCGAAACGGCCGGCAGGATGAACCCAAGCGCGAACGCCGAGTTCCAGGGAAGTTCGAGGGCGGCGTGGGCGACAAACGCCACCGTTCCTGCTTCGAGCAGGCTGGGGATGGTGGACAATGCCAGCAGGCGGAAGCCGAACTTCCTAAGCGTCTGCACATGGATCGAAAAACCGGCGCGCAGGAGAATGACGACGAGCGCGATCAACCGAAGGTCAGTACTGATGGCGAGGAGATTCGGGGTCAGCTGGTTCCCATACGACGGCCCCAGGAGAAAGCCGATGACAAGAATGCCGATGAAGCCGGGAAGCCTGATTTTCCGGGCTCCCCATTCGACCAGCAGCGACAGGATCAGGATTCTTGCAAGACTGAAAGCCACGACATGCCCCTTTTCACAGACAGTGTCCCCGAAACAAAAACTCCTGCCCACCGGTTTTCACACGAAAAACCGCTTGCAGGAGTCATCAGCTTCAGAAAAGCGTTTAAAGGGGAACTCCATCCCCTGGTTCGTACCGGGATCCTATCAGATTCTCAGATTTCAGCCAATACCTTTGAGCCGGTTTTCAGAAAGGAATCCACAGATG
Source organism: bacterium ADurb.Bin374 (assembly GCA_002068715.1). The sequence goes on along the minus strand of MWAR01000622.1, from coordinate 3,638 downwards.
AAGAACACCTGAGAACCATCGTTTGGAATCGCCCGATTTCCGATGTGACCCGGAAACCCAAGGATAGGATGTATCACAAGGCTTTCTGGAAATCTCCGGCGATTGTTTCCGGGTCCTGTCCGGCGATGGCTGCCAGGAAGGGCCGGCCGTATTTCGCGAGCTTCTGGTCGCCGACGCCTTTGATGAGGCGCAGGGAATCGGGATCGGCGGGCTTGAGGGCCGCCATCGAGGTGAGCACCGAGTCGGGGAATACCATATACGGCGGAATACTTTGCTTTCGCGCCAGCAGGAGTCTGAGCTGGCGCAGTTTCTCGAACAGAGGAAGCGCATCGGCGTTTTCCGGATCTCCTCCAGCGGTTTCTCCCACGGCGATCGAGCCGGTGATCCCGCGGCGGCGCTTCCGGGAAGGCCGCGGCAGGCCGGGCTTGCCGAGACGCACCGTGCCGTTGCCCTTGCACAGTTCGAGACCGGCAGGCGTGACCTGGAGAAGCGGGTATTCCCCGTCGGTCACCGCGAGCAGGCCCTGGATGACGAGCTGGTCGATCCAGCCGCGCAGGATGGCCTCGGTGAACTCCTTCATCAGGCCGAAAACCCGCAGCGTGTCATGGCCGTTCGCGGAGATGCGCTCATCGGATTTGCCGAGCAGAACGCTGATGACGTAGTTTCCGCCGAACCGGCTGCCGGTGCGATAGACGGCGCTGATGATCTTCTGGGCCGTCACGAGAGCCTCTTCATCCGGCAGCGCCGTCGTCTCGCCCAGGCATACGTCGCACGCTCCACAGCCCTGTTCATTATCAATAACATTGGTTATATCTTTAATAATATTTTCGCCAGATTCCGCGGGAGGCGGATATGCCTTGCCGAAATGCTCGGCAAGCAGACGGTGGCGACAGACCGGAGAGACGGCGTATCGACCTATTTCCTTCAACTGGCGCTCGACGACGCGGCGGCGCTCCGGAGTCATCCCGTCGTCGCGAAACGAGAGGGCCCGGTGCGTCGCGAGATCTCCGGCCGAGAAGAACAGCACGCACTCGGCGGGCTCGCCGTCGCGGCCCGCGCGGCCCGACTCCTGCTGGTAGTGTTCGATCGATTTGGGCGTGTTCGCGTGGATGACATACCGCACGTTCGACCGGTCGATTCCCATACCGAACGCTATTGTTGCAACGACCACGTCGAGCCGCTCATGAACGAAATCGTCCTGCGTGCGCGACCGCACGGCGGCATCGAGACCGGCGTGATACGGCGCGCAAGAGACGCCCGCCTTCGCGAGGCTCTTCGCCAGCCGTTCGACCTCCTTGCGGGTCTGGGCATACACGATGCCGCCCTCCCGCGGATGGCTGCGGATCACGTCGAGCACCTGGCGTGCCTGGTCGTGCCGCGGAAAAGCGCGGTATGTCAGGTTCGGCCGGTCCGGGTGGCCGACCAGCGAGACCGGGCTCCGCAGGCCGAGCTGTGTGCTGATGTCGTCCTGCACGGCCGGCGTCGCCGTCGCGGTCAGCGCAAGCCTGGGGATCTCCGGGACGCTTTCCAGCAACGGTCTGAGCTGGCGGTATTCGGGCCGGAACTCGTGGCCCCAGTGCGAGACGCAGTGCGCCTCGTCGACGGCGACGAGGCCCAGGCAGGGCCGCACCGTCTCTAGCAAGCCGCCGGCGACGAGCCGTTCGGGGCTCGCATACAGAAGCTGAAGTGATCCGTCATGGATCGATGCATACACCGACTTCCGGATTTTCTCCGGCGTCTGCGAATGGAGCGCCCCGGCCTTCAGGCCGATCTCGCACGCGGCCGCCACCTGGTCGTCCATCAGGGCGATCAGCGGCGAGACGACGAGCGTCAGCCCGATACCGCATGCCGCCGGAAGCTGGTAACACAGGCTCTTTCCACCGCCAGTCGGCAGGATGACGAGAGCGTCCCGCCCGCCGAGCACGGCGGTGACGGCCTCGCGCTGCATCGGCCGGAACGAGGCGTAGCCCCACATCCGCTTCAGCACTTCGTCCGCGCTCTTGCGACATGCGGCGCCGGCTCTGTTTCCGAGTTCCATCGACGGGCCTTCAGACATCTGCATCATTTCCATCCTGTTTCAGAACCTCCCTCGAATCACGGCATATCGCCCGGAAATACTCATCTCATCCATATATCCGTCGAAATCCATGTTCGGGGAAAAAAGAGTTCGTTACTTTTCAGATCACGCGCCCAGAATGTCTCCCGGACGGGCAACCAGCAGCTTCGCGCCGCCTTCCCGAAGCTCGCTCTCTTCACGGAATCCCCAGAGGGCCCCGATCGGGAACATGCCTGCCGCCACCGCCGTCTTCATGTCGACCATCGTGTCGCCCAGATACATGAACAGCGCCGGGTCCAGCCCGGATTCCGCCGCGATGCGCAACGCGCCTGCCGGATCGGGTTTTCTCGGCATCCCCGCACCGGCGCCGTAGACGCGCTTGAAAGGCACGTCGGGGAAGTAGTGGCGGACCATCATGACGGTGAACTCATCGGGCTTGTTCGACAGGACCGACATCTCGATACCGCGGCTCTGCAGCCCTTCGAGAAGCTCGGGGATTCCCTCATACGGTTTGGTGAGATCGGCCCAGTGCCGGTCATACTCGGCATGCACTGCCCGGAACACCTCATCGATCGCCCCGGGCGTGCGACGGTCGACCGGAAGCGCCCGCTCGGCCAGCATCCGCATGCCGTCGCCGACGAAATACCGATAGGCGTCGCGCTGGTGTGAAGCGAAGCCGTACCGTGCGAGCACGCGATTGGTCGAGTCGGCGAGATCCGCCAACGTATCGAGCAACGTCCCGTCAAGATCGAAAACAATACCGCAATATGGGGTGATATCCATAAGACTCGCATTGTACCACAGCCGAACATCCAACGCTTCCGGCCATCGGAAATCTTTTATTGAGTATTGCCGATCGAATTCCGGGGTAAGAAAAATCCCGCCGGAGGATCGGCGGGAACAAGGGGGAGAAAACAAACCGAATCTCAGTTGACGGGAATTTTGGTCCCCTCTTCATCTGCCGGCGCCGAAGTGTCGATGGGCAGCGTCACCGTCAGCACACCGTCGGCATACGAAGCCTTGGCCTTCGTTTCGAGCACCTTTCGCGGCAGCGCGAAAATCTGCGAAAACGATCCGTATGAGATTTCCTCGCGAAAGACCTTGTTGTCCTTGTCTTCTTTGTTCACGGATTTCCGTTCGGATCTGAGAATCAACGACTGATCCTTGATGCGAAGATCGATGGTGCTCTTGTCGTGGCCGGGGAGATCGATCGTCACGATGAGATTGTCATCTTTCTGGGTGATGTTCGATCTCGCCTGACGAACAGGAATCTGATCCTTCCCCAGACCGCCTCTGAAAGGCCCGGGGAACAACCCTGCATCCTCATCAAACCAGCTGGGCATCCGGCCGTGCCGCCCGAAGGGGCTCTGCATCATCTGGTCCATTTTCTGTTCCATGGACCGCATCATCTCCTCGAGAGACGAAGGGGGGCTGGCCAGCTCCTGAATGGTTTCCGCACCAGGTACGAGAGCATTGGATTCCGTCTTTTCCTGTTCCGCCGCCCAGACCATCAAGGGGAGAAGACAACCGACCGCAACCGCGATCAACCAGAATCGCCAGGAAACATATGCGCGTGACATAC
>MWAR01000621.1 GCA_002068715.1 bacterium ADurb.Bin374 | reverse complement strand
CAGCGCGCAGCCGGCCGAACCGGCGCGCAAGCCAGTCAGCGCATGGGAAATTTCCCAGCGCCAAGCGCCCGCCATGCCGGCCGAACAGGAAGTTCGCCGACTTGAACGCGGCCGCACGGCCCGCGCCGACCTGAAGCCCGGCTGGACGCGCAACTAACCCGCTATCACGCCAAGGAAAAAGGGCGGCGCCTTGCGGCACCGCCCTTTTTCCTTGGCGAACCTCGGCAGGCGAACCTGCCGAAATCCGGCTGCATTACTTCAGCTCGACGGTGCCGCCGGCGGCGAGGATCTTCGCCTTCAGCTCTTCGGCTTCCGCCTTGCTCACGCCTTCCTTGACGGCCTTCGGCGCGCCTTCGACAAGCGCCTTGGCTTCGCCAAGACCCAGGCCGGTGATCGCGCGGACTTCCTTGATGACGTTGATCTTGTTGCCGCCGTCACCCGTCAGGATGACGTCGAATTCGGTCTGCTCTTCAGCAGCCGGGCCAGCAGCGGCAGCGGCCGGGCCAGCAACGGCGACGGCAGCGGCAGCCGAAACGCCCCACTTTTCTTCGAGCAGCTTCGACAGGTTGTTCTGATGGAAGTCGCGGAGCGTGAGCCTGCGCGGCACTTCCTCGAGGGGAAGCGCGAGCCGTGACTCGATCAGCCATCGCGTGGCCGCCCGGGCCGTCTCATACCGGTCTTCCCGGAACCAGATGACCGACTCCTCGTCGACGAACTGCCACGGCTGGAATATTCCTGGATATATAGACTGTATCATTCGATAAACGGAGTTGCCGTGTTTCTGCAGCAGAATGTCGAGACCGCATTCGCGCATGATCTCCCCGGTCAGCATTTGCGGGAGGTCGCCGCGGCTGCAGCCGAGCTTCACCGTGATGAGCCATTCGAGGGCCTCGCGGGTGCGTTCGCCGAGGTCGCCGTTCGTGATCCAGGCGTCCGCCTCTCCGAACTGCCAGGGCTTGTATCGTTCGGGCATCACCAGTTCGATCAGTCTGAACCTGCTTCCGCCTGCCCAGGTGACGGCCTGGTCCATGCCGTAGCCGGCGCAGAATTCGTCCGAAAAGGCCGCCGGGATCAGCTCCGGATCGTTCACACGACCGGAAAGCAGTTTCAGCGCCATCTTCGTGAGCATTTTCGAAAAGATCTCGCCCGATGCCGGATGGTCGAACACGAAGTCCGGCAGCCGCCCCTGGCGCTCCTGGACGTCTTCGATCAGGCCGACGGCCTCGTCTTCGCTCAGTTCTTCAGGATAGCGGCCGAACCGTTTCCGGAATCCTTCGCGGTCATGGGTCAGGCCGAGCGAACCCCGTGCCTCCTGAACCTGCAAAAGACTCATCTGGAGCTTGGCCGCGATATCCTCGTCGGAGAAGAACAGGAATTCCTCCTCGAGACGCGCCATCAGCGACCGGATTACGGGATCGTTCATGTCGAGAGGTCGTTCGCTCTGGCCGCCGGCCTCTGTGATCCCGGCCGGCGTGGCGACGGTGGCGGGAACCACGAGCGTCTGGCCGGTGCCGCGGCCGAGCACCGCCGCAAGCCCCGCAGTGCCGAGGCCGGGGGCCTCGTCGTCGGACGGGGTGACGTACAGGACTTCTTCGAGGGTGCAGGCTCCTTCGAGAGCGCGCTGAATGGCGATTTCGCGCAGGGTCTTCATGCCGCCGAGCCGGGCCACTCGCTTGATCGTCGCTTCCTGCCCGCCGCCATCGACGATGACGTCGCGGATGGCGGGTGTCACCATCAAAACCTCGTAGACGCCTTGGCGGCCGTAGACGCCGCTCTGGTTGCAATGTTTGCACCCTGTTCCCTTGAAGAACTTCGCGCCCATCACCTTGTTGGGCGACAGCTTGAGGCGCTGGATCGTCTTCGGTGAGGGCCGGTACTCCGTTCGACAGTGTGGGCAGATGCGGTGGAGAAGCTTTTGAGCGATAACCGCCCGGACCGCGGCCGTGACCAGGTAGGCCGGCACGCCCATGTCGATGAGGCGGTTGATCGATGCTGCCGCGTTGTTCGTGTGCAGGGTCGAGAGCACCTTGTGGCCGGTCAGCGAGGCTCTGAAGGCAATTTCCGCCGTCTCGAGGTCGCGGATCTCGCCGACGAGGATGACATCGGGATCCTGGCGCAGGGCGGCTCTCAGCCCCTGGGCGAAGTCGAGGTTGATCTTCTCGTTCGTCTGGACCTGCGTGATGCCGTCGATGCGATACTCGATCGGGTTCTCGATGGTGAAAATATTGATCTCGGTATTGTTGAAGTATTTCAGCATGCCGAACAGCGTCGTCGTCTTGCCGGCGCCTGTGGGGCCGGTGACGAGGATCATGCCGTAGGGTTCGTCCATGACCGCCTTGAGCTTGTCGAGATCCTCGGGAAGGAAGCCGATGTTGTCGAGGTCGAACGAAGCCTCGCGCTGAAGCAGGCGCAGCACGGCCTTTTCCCCGAGCAGGCTGGGCACGGTGCTGACGCGGAAGTCGATCTCGCGGTTCTCCATCTTCACCTTCAGGCGGCCGTCCTGCGGCATGCGCCGCTCGGCGATGTCGAGGTGGGACAGGATCTTGATGCGGCTGATCAGCGGCGCCAACAGGCTCTTGGGCCCGGTCATCGCGTCGTGCAGGATGCCGTCGATGCGGAACCGGACCAGCAGAATGTCCTCTCGCGGCTCGACGTGGATGTCGGAGGCGCGCTTGAGAATCGCCTGCTTGAAGATCGCGTTGAGGAACTGGACCACCGGTCCTTCCTCGGACGTGCGGCGCATGAGATCCTCGCCCGACTCGCCCCCCGCACCGCCGCCCACAAAGCTCTCTTCGCCGGCGACCGAAAAACCTTCCCAGGAATACAGTTGTTTTATAGCAAGCTCTATTTGCGCTTTGGGAGCGATGAGGATATCCAGCTTGCACTGGGTGAGGAAAGCGATCATGTCCTGCGCCATGATGTCGAACGGGTCGGCCATCACGACGGTCAGTCGGTTGCCGGCCCGTTTGTAGGGGATCATCTTATACTGCTTGGCCTGGTATTCCGGGATCAGCGACAGGATCTTCGCATCGACCTTGATGTTGGTCAGGTCGACCACCGCGACGCCGAGAAGATCCTTCTCGGCCATGAACCCGAGCCGGATGATGATCTCCTCGAGGCGTTCGAGCGTCTGCGCCTGGATGTTATGAGCCTTTTCGAGCTGCTCGGTCGTGAGGATCTGTTTTTCGAGCATCAGCTCTTCGATGGTGCGCTTGCTGGAGTGAGGACTGCTCATGTGGGCCTCCGGTGGCTGTTGCCGTCAGTCG
>MWAR01000620.1 GCA_002068715.1 bacterium ADurb.Bin374 | reverse complement strand
GACCGGCGATATCGCGGCCCGCCTCGGCAAACTCGAAACCGACCTGCTCGGCCGGCGCATGGGCCGGTCGACTTCCCATCGGGCAGCGAATCTGATCACCCTCGTGTTCAAGGGCTCGACCGGCACCCCCTCGCTCGACATGAAACTCAACTTCCTGGAGTGGAAGGTGTTTCACGAGACGCGCGGTGGAAAACTTGCCGAGCGGATTGCGGCGCTCGATACGTCGATCGCAGGGCAGACGTCCTCCGAACCCCTAGCGTTTCGTGTGGAACAGCTCATGCAGATGACGCTCGACAGCGGCATCATCTCGCTGCATCCGGTGAAGATTCCTGCCGGAACGATGTTTCGCGTCAAGCTCACCGCACCCATCTCCAGTTCGGCCGTCAAGGAAGGCGACCCGGTGTCGCTGGCCCTTGCCGGAGATCTGCTGATCGATCGCTCCATCCTGGTCGTCAGCCGGGGCGCGCCGGTCGTCGGCGAAGTCGAAAAAGTGCGTCGCGGCGGCCGGTTCGGCCGCTCGGGCTTCATCAAGCTGCTGGTGAACGATATTCCCGGCATCGATTCGACGGGTATTCCGGTGAAAATCACAGGCTTTGCGGGAAGCGAGCTCGACCGCAAAAAACTGGGCATGGCGGCCGGCGCATCGGTACTTGGCTACCTCGCGATGGGACCGGTCGGTCTCGTCGGGGGCGCCTTCGTGAAAGGGCAGGATGCGGTGCTTCCCGCCGGAACCGAGCTCGAGATAGAAACCGTCTCGACGACCCAGGTGACGGGAATCGTCGTCACGAACTCGAACTGACACCAGAAAAGACTTTCGCGAGCGTCGCCGCCGGGATCTGCCTGGCGGCGACGCTCGTTTTCCATGGTCGGATACGAATTCGCTTGACATAACTTTAATATTAGATATTTTGATATTAAAGGAGTTGCGTGATGAGTACGCACTATGCCGGAAGCCGGAAGGAGACGCAGGCGCTCGACGCCTTCATCAAGCTGTTACGGGCGGCCGATTCGATATCGAGGCGCACGAGGGATGTCATATCGGCGGCCGGGTTGACCGAAAGCCGTTTCGGCGTGCTTGAATCGCTGCATCATCTCGGGCCTTTGAGCCCGGGCGAACTCGGGCGTAAGATCCTCAAGACGGCCGGCAACCTGACGCTCGTCATCGACAATCTCGAACGTGACGGGCTGGTCGAGCGCCGGTCCGGCCTGAACGACCGGCGCGTGAAACGGGTCGCTCTGACCCGTGCGGGGCGCGATCTGATCGAGCGGCTGCTGCCCCCCCATGCTGAGCTGATCGCCTCCGAGATGGCGGTGCTGACGTCCGACGAACAGATCGAGCTCGCCCGGCTGTGCAAAAAGCTCGGCCTGAAAAAAGATACTATCTGAAATAGAAAAGAATGCCAGGAGGAATTCCATGAAAACCTTGCTTCATATAGTCGCCAGCCCACGCGGCGAGGCTTCGTTCTCCTATCGCGTGGGAAACGCCGTCGTCGAGCGGTTCCGCCGTCAGCATCCCGACGGGAAGGTGGATACGCTGGATCTGTTCGCCGAGGAACTTCCACGGCTGACATTGAATACCGTTAACAATAAATACCGCCTGCTCAGCGGTAAGGAACTCGACGAAGCGACCCGGCCTGCCTGGAAACCGATCGAGGCCCATATCGAACGGTTCAAGGCCGCCGACGTCGTCGTCATCGACAGTCCGATGTGGAACTTCGGCATCCCTTACGTCCTGAAACACTACTTCGATGTCATTCTCCAGCCACGCTACCTCTTCAGATATACGGCGAACGGCGTGGAAGGCCTGGCTGGCGACAAGCGCGTCGTCGTCGTCACGGCACGCGGCGGCGATTACGGTCCCGGGAGCGGCGGTGAAGCGATGGATCTCGTCGTGCCGACCCTGAAAACGATGCTGGGATTCATCGGCTTGAAAGATCCGACGTTCATCAACATCCAGCCCACGCTGGCCGGAGGCCCCGATGCCGCGCAGAAACGCCTCGACGAGGCGCTCGCCACGGCGCGGAGCCTGACCTTCTGATCATCCGGTGGTCGCGAGGTCGATTAGCGACTGCATTCCGCCCATGTGTGAACCTTCCCAGTAGACCTTTCCACAAACGGTGCAGCGGGCAAACAGGTCGTAGAGCTGCGCTGCCAGAGGCGGAACCCGGTCTCTGACATCGTTTCGCGATGCCGGCGCCAGCAGGCCGTTGCAACGCATGCAACGCGTGAACGGGGCGAAATGGCGCCTCAGCGACAGCCGTCCGACGACTTCAGAGAGTTGTCGGCGCGGCTGTCGCTCCCGTATCCAGCGGCCCCAGCGAACGCTGCCGTGCATGAGCAGCCGAATGTCGCAGGTCAGGATGAATCTGCCCTGGCCGGCCGCCGTCTCGACGATCTCGTGGTCTGAGTAACTGTTGCTATATAAAGTGTCGAATCCAAGCAGTCTCAGCCATCGCGCCAGTTTACCGAGATGCACGTCGAGGATGAACCCGCGCGCCGGCTCGAAAGGGGGTTTCAAGCCTCCCTGACACGGCGTGCCGCTATCGCGGGCATCCGGGAAAACCTCGACGCGGTCGCGAGGCACGAGGCGGCTCCTGAACGCAGCCTCCATGCCGTTGATCATGATGGCGTCGACTTCCGGATGCGGGACTCCCAGCCCCTCGATCACGTCCTTCACGGCCGGCGAACCGACAAGTTCGACGGACAGGTCGGCATCGCGCTTCCCGGGCGGAAGGAAATCCGTCAGTTCCCCGAAAAAGCGCACGTCGGCCGTGGGAATGTTTTTTGCAGCGTCCATATCCCCTATGATAGCAGGTGTGTGATATTCTGGGCCGATGCATCCGATCCTCTTTCAATATGGCCCGATCCGTATCGGCTCGTATGGCGTCCTTCTCGCGCTGGCGTTTCTCGCGGCGATCTTCTTCACGAATCGAGAGTTCCGCAAAAACGGTGCGGACCCCGCGCTGGCCTGGGATATCTATCTGCTGGCGATCGTCGGCGGTCTTGTCGGGTCGCGCGCGCTGTATATCATCGAGCTTCCCGAGCAGTTCCTGAAGGCGCCCCTCGCCACCCTGTTCGGCTCGACCGGATTTTCGGTCATCGGGGGCTATATTCTCGCGTTCATCCTCAGCTGGTGGCGGGTGCGCGCGGCCGGCGAGCCGTTCTTCCGGATCGCCGACCTGAGCGCCCCGGGAATGAGCGTCGGATATGCCGTCGGACGGTTGGGCTGTATCGCCGCGGGAGACGGCTGTTACGGGATTCCGACGTTTTCCCCATGCGCGATGCATTTCCCGAACGGCCTCGTGCCGACGCTCAGTGCCAAGAACGATCTGCTGACGTCGTATTTTTTGCGATTGTTCCCCGGACAGCCCGTGCCTCTCGATATTGGCGTCCACCCAACGCCTCTGTATGAATCTATATCTCACATCCTGTTATTGGGGATTCTGTTGCTTCCGTTCTGGCGTGTCGGTTCCGGACGCCGGCTGGCGTTCTTCTTCTGCTGGTTCGGCGTTTCCCGGTTCTTCGTCGAGTTCATCAGGCTGAATCCGCTCTCATGGCTCGGATTGACCAGTGACCAGTGGCTGAGTATCGTCATCTGCGCCATCGGCGCGGCCCTGTTCATCCGTGCCGGATATGTCGCTCCGCAGACGGAGGTGAAACCCGCTCCATCCGAGCCTGCCGCGTGAAAACAGGGATCGATGCGCGGCGACGCCACCTCCTCCGTGAAGGACGTCCCGGTGGAGGGCCCGTCGTCTACTGGATGTCGCGCGACCAGCGCGTGAGAGACAACTGGGCTTTGCTTGCCGCCCGGGAAGATGCGGCCTGGCGGGAGTGCGGTCTGACGGTCGTTTTCTGCCTTGCCCCGGCGTTTCTCGGTGCCGGCAGGCGTGCATACGATTTTCTGCTCCGGGGCCTGCGCGAGGTAGAACAGGATCTCAGGCGGCTCCGCATCCCTTTTCATCTGCTCGAGGGCGATCCGGCAGAAGCCCTGCCGCTGTTTCTCCGAAGCTCCGATGCCGCGGAACTCGTGACCGATTTCGATCCCCTCCGGCCGAAACGGGAATGGCGCAAACGTATATCGGAAACTATTTCCATTCCTTTCGTCGAGGTCGATGCGCACAATATCGTTCCATGCCGGCAGGTATCCGACAAACGCGAGTGGTCTGCGGCCACCCTGCGCCCGAAAATCATGCGTCTGCTTCCCGCGTTTCTTACGGAGTATCCGCCGGTCGAACCACTGCGCGGGAACGCTCCCTTGCCTGCTCCGGTCGACTGGGAAGCCGTGTCCGCGCGCCTTTCCTGCGATGAATCGATCGGTGTGGTTCCCGGTATCCTCCCCGGGCCGGTCGGAGCGGAGGCGGCCCTGGAGAGGTTCCTGACGCATCGCCTGCGCGGATACGCCGTAGCCCGCAATGATCCGAATCGCGATGGCCAGTCAAGGCTGTCGCCCTGGCTGCACTTCGGACATCTGGCTCCCCAACGGGCAGCCCTGGCGGTCTCCCGGACGATCGACGCACCGGATGAAGACCGGGCGGCGTTTCTCGAGCAAGTCGTGGTCCGCCGCGAGCTGGCCGACAATTTCTGTCTGTACGAGCCGAACTACGATTCCTTCGCGGCAGCCCCCGCCTGGGCGGTGCGGACGCTGGGCGAGCACAGAGGCGACGCGCGCGAGCATCTCTACGGATACGAAGCATTCGATGGAGCCGCCACCCATGATCTGCTTTGGAACGCGGCTCAGATGGAAATGCGCGTTTCCGGCTCGATGCACAATTATCTGCGGATGTACTGGTGCAAGAAGATTCTCGAATGGAGCGCGACCCCTGAAGAAGCCTGGGAGACGGCAATACGCCTGAATGACCGGTATGAACTCGACGGGCGCGATCCCAACGGCTATACCGGCGTTGCCTGGAGCATCGGCGGAGTGCACGACAGACCATGGAAATCGCGACCCGTCTTCGGATCGATCCGGTTCATGAACGAACGCGGCTGCAGGGGTAAATTCGATGTCGATGCATATATATCGACATGGCTGAAAACGAATCCGGCCAAAGCGGAGGGAAGGGTCAGAAAAGGTCGGCGATGACCCTGTTCGCGAGGGTGATTCCCTGGCGGGTCAGGGAGACGACCGTGCCCTTCCTGATGAGCGTTCCCGCCTTGCATTGCCTGTCGACCGCAGGTTCAAAACCCTGAGGCAGTCTACCGAATGTTTGCGCAAGCGCCTCGAGATCGAGGCCGTCGCTGACAAGCCGCAGACGGAGCATGACCGTTTCGCGGAACCGGTCTTCCACCGTAAGCGTTTCAGTGGAGTCGTGAGCGCCGGAAAGCCACTGGTCCAGCGGGGAGGATTTCGTGCGCCGGATTCCTGCTCGCGTGCCGACCGCGGAGGGACCGGCACCGATATACTCGCCGCTATTCCAGTAGTTCATGTTATGGCGACACCGTCCGCCCGGGCGGGCAAAGTTCGAAATCTCGTACTGCTCGAACCCCGCAGCCGCGAGTGCATCCGCAACCTCGAACAGCTCGTCTGGACCTATGTCTGCCGGATCGGGAAACCCGCCTTCGCTGACGCGTGCAGCAAGAGGGGTGCCCTCCTCGACCGTCAGGAAATACGCGGAAACATGCTCGATCGGGAATTCGCGCACGAGGCCGGAAAGTTGGGACGCGAGGGACGGTGCGCCGGGCAGGCCGAGGATCAGGTCGATGCCGACGCGTCCGGTCAGCGCCAGCGCCAGTGCAAGGGCTTCCCGGCCGGAGGAAAGGGTGCCCCTCCGTCCGAGGAGCTGGAGTTCATCGTCCCGCAGCCTCTGGAGCCCCATGCTCAGGCGGAGTCCCGGAATATCGCGCAGGATGGCTGCCGTTTCCCCTGACAGGGTTTCCGGGTTCGTCTCGACCGTCCATTCGTCGATGTCGGCACCGGAGACGGCCCGGGTGACGATCCGTATCAGCGTCGCGAAGTGTGCGGGGCCGAGGGAGGTCGGG
>MWAR01000619.1 GCA_002068715.1 bacterium ADurb.Bin374 | reverse complement strand
CCCCCGCGGGAGAGATGTCGACGAACTGCATTCGCTGGGAGACGGTGCGGTCGGGGGCGGCGCCTTCCTTCACGGCGTGTTCGATGATGAACAGCAGGCGCGGGGTGGTGCCGGGGTCGTTGGGATCGAGAAAGATGGTTCCCTGTTTCAGTTTCACGCGATGTCGTTCCAGTGTCAGATCGACGACAGCCTGCATCAGCGGATGGGCGGGATGGATCAGTTCGGCGGGAGGAGCGCCGACGCGGTCGATCAGGCGCACGAATGCTTTCTCGAAACATACCCGGTCGTATCTCGGGACGACGGGAGCGAGATACCGGCGGTCGCGTCCACCGAGCCGGCGGTCGCGTTCCCGGATGGCGGAGGGAACGTGGGAAATGGCCCAGCGACCGGTTTCGCGGGGCTTCAAATCGCCGCCCTGCCGGCGGAAGGCTTCTTCGAAGAAGGCCCGGACGAAGTAGGGCTGGAGTTTTCTGGCCTCGGCTTTTTCCATCGCCGCTTTCACGGCGAACAGGCGATCCGCATCCATGACTTCTTCGCAGAGGGCGTTCTGGGCGATGATATCGCGCAGGCGGGTCGCATCGAGGGCACCTTCGACACGCCGGAGGAGTTCCTGTTTGCGTTCGGGGTCTTCGCCGTATCTGATGGCGTCGATCAGGAGGTCGCGCAGGCTTCGCTCGTCGAACACGTCGCCGAGAATGTCGAACACGCGGCCGCCGAGGGCTTTTCGCTCGATTTCGAGTTTTTCGAACAGACGCTGGAACACGTCGCCTTCGCGGGTCTGGTTGGCGACGAGGTTCCAGAGGAAGCAGACTTCGGTCTGGCCGATGCGGTGGATGCGGCCGAAGCGCTGTTCGATGCGGTTCGGGTTCCAGGGCAGATCGTAATTGACCATGAGGCTGGCGTTCTGGAGGTTGACGCCTTCGCCGGCGGCATCGGTCGCGACGAGGATACGGATGTCGGGGTCGTTGCGGAAGAGCTCCTGGGCCTTGCGCCGGTCTTCGCGCTTCGTGCCGCCGTGGATGGTGATGACGGCGCGGGTGTCGCCGAGCAGGCCGCCGATTTTCACGGTCAGGTAGTTCAGGGTGTCGCGGTGTTCGGTGAAAATGATGAGCTTCCGCTGGCGCCCTTCCCGGTCATGCATCTCGGGGGTGTTCTGGAGGAGGTTCGACAGTTCTTCCCATTTGCGGTCTTTCTCGGAGTGGACAACCTCGCAGGCCTGGGCTTCGAGACCGGTGAGGGTCTGGATTTCAGCTTCGAGCTCGGCAATCGTCTCGGCGGCGGTGGCCTGATCGACCAGGAGCTCTTCGAGTTCTTCGGTCTGCTCGGCGTCGAGATCGTCGGGATCTTCCACGTCGCCGGCCATGTAGGGGGCGCACGTCTCGGCGACGATGTTCCCGCGGCGCAGGAGTTTCGCCTCTTCGAGCTGGCGCGTGAGCTTCTGCCGGCGGCGCTTGAGCGACTGGTAGATCGCTTCGGGGCTGGAGGCCAGCCGGCGTTGGAGTGAGGTGAGCGCAAACCCCACGGTGACCGCCGCATACAGGGCGGCTTCGAGATCCGAGAGGGTGTAGTTCACCGTGATGGCGCGGCGCTCGGGGAAGAGTTTCGTTCCGTGGAAGGTGAGCAGGTCTTCCTTCACCATGCGGCGCATGAGGTCGGACACGTCGACCTTGTGGGCGCCGTCGCGGAACTTGCCGTAGAACCGGTCGGAGTCGAGGAGCGAGAGGAAGAGCTGGAAGTCTTCTTCCTTGCCGTTGTGCGGGGTGGCCGTCATCAGCAGGAAGTGGCGGGTGATCGAGCCGAGGAGCCTGCCGAGCTTGAACCGCCGGGTTTCGTTGACCTTCGTTCCGAACCAGGTGGCCGACAGCTTGTGGGCCTCGTCGACGACGATCGCGTCCCACTGGGTGCGGCCGAGTTTTTCCTGGATCTCGTCGTTTCGGGAAAGCTGGTCGAGGCGGGCGATGAGGAGTTCGCGGTCGTCGAACGGGTTGCCCGAGCGGCACTGATCCTGCATTTCGCGGCTGAACAGATCGAAGCTCAGGCCGAACTTCTCCTGCATTTCGTCCTGCCACTGCTCGACCAGGCTGCCGGGGGCGACGATGAGCACGCGACGGGCATCGGCGCGCAGGATGAGCTCGCGGATATACAGGCCGGCCATGATCGTTTTTCCGGCGCCGGGGTCGTCGGCGAGGACGAACCGGAGCGGCTGCCGGGGAAGCAGGGCTTCGTAGACCGCCGTGATCTGGTGCGGGAGCGGCTCGACGTTCGAGGTGTGGACCGCCATCATGGGGTCGAAGAGATACGCGGTATTGATGCGCCAGGCCTCGGCCGCGAGCTTGAAGTCGGCGCCGGGCGCGTCGAACGCCCAGGGGCGCCCCTCGCGGGCCAGTTCGAGGCCGGCTTCATCGGAGCGGAATAGCATGCGCTCGCGCGTCTGGCCGTCGACGGTCTTGTAATACACCGTCAGGGCGTCGGGGCCGGCCGGCTCGGTGGTGATGACGCGCACCGACTGGCCCGGTTCGACGCCGCTCAGAAAGGCATTGTTGCTGATCTCTTCGAGTCTGACCATGTAACTTTTTGGTGGCTTACAAGCCCAGTTTGTCAGAAAGCCAGTCGAAATCCTTCCGGGAGATTTCAATAAAACCGCCCTTGCACATCAGATAGTTGCCCGGGCCTGTGTTGACTGTATTGAATGGGGCAATGCCATGAAAAAGATCGCTGGAAGGCTTTGAAAGACCGGTTTTTTCGAATTTCACCTTGCGGCGGCAGGGAAACCACTTCTCGTCATGGAACAGCATGGTCTCCTCGAACGTGGCATCTCCCGAGATGGCTCCTAGGCAGTCGAATGTCATTTTCTTCGAAATATAGCCAATGAAGCGGTCTCCGGTCTTCATCTCCTCGGAAAATCGCTTCCAGACATTTGCCCGCACACCGATGGTCGAGTGTTTCTTCACCAGATCGTATGTCTCGGGGGTGAAAAGGAGAATCCAGTGTTTCATTCATTCCTCCCAAAAAATATTTCACAGGAAATGCTACTCCTGCCGTATCTGTGTATCAACAATAAACTGCATGAAGCAGAGGTCCAGAGGCTGTGACAGCCAATGGAGTCCTTCAAGTCAGTGTGTGGTGCATAGAGGCGCGGGGAAGTCTGCGGTGCAACTGTGCTCCCTTGATCTCGGGGACGCTTAGGAAGCGGGGGGTGGCGGCCGCCAAACAGACAAACCATCAATCTCGGGCGAAAGGTTACGAGGGCGGTAGAAAGTTCCTCGTTTTTGTCGCAACCGGGGTATCAAACCGGGGTATCGCACTCATCGCGCCGTCGCTATATCCTCATCACGAGAGCATTCATAGTCACTATCAATATAGCCCCTGGGGCTATTCTTTTCAAGTTGAAAAAACCGCCTGAACGGCGGTTCAAATTTCT
>MWAR01000618.1 GCA_002068715.1 bacterium ADurb.Bin374 | reverse complement strand
GTCTGCCGTCGCGCGGGCGAGCTGGATCTCGACTTTCCCGCCAAGCTCGTCCTGTTGCGGGTTCAGATAGGTGTTCACGCCGATGATCGGCAGCTCGCCGGTGTGCTTGAGCATCTCGTAGTGCATGCTCTCATCCTGGATCTTCGCGCGCTGATACTGGGTTTCCATCGCGCCCAGGACGCCGCCGCGCGAGTTGATGCGGTCGAACTCGGCGAGAACGGCCTTCTCGACTTCGTCGGTCAGCCACTCGACGAAGTAGCTGCCCTGGGTCGGGTTCTCGTTCTTGGCCATGCCGTACTCGCGGTTGATGATGAGCTGGATCGCCATGCTGCGGCGCACGCTCTCCTCGGTCGGCGTCGTGATCGCCTCATCGTAAGCGTTCGTGTGAAGCGAGTTGGCGTTCTCGTTCACGGCGAGAAGCGCCTGGAGCGTGGTGCGGATGTCGTTGAACTGGATCTCCTGGGCGTGCAGGGAGCGGCCGCTCGTCTGGCAATGATATTTCAGCTTCTGGGACCGCTCGTTCGCGTGATAGCGGTTACGCATGGCGATTGCCCAAATGCGCCGCGCGACGCGGCCGATGACCGAGTATTCTGGATCCATGCCGTTGCTGAAGAAGAACGACAGGTTCGGCGCGAAGTCGTCGATCTTCATGCCGCGGCTCAGATAATACTCTACGAACGAAAAGCCGTTCGCCAGGGTGAACGCGAGCTGCGAAATCGGGTTCGCGCCGGCCTCGGCGATATGATAGCCGGAGATGCTTATCGAATAATAGTTCCTGACTTCGTTTCTGATGAAAAACTCCTGGATGTCGCCGAGCATCTTGAGCGCGAAGTCGATCGAAAAAATGCAGGTGTTCTGCGCCTGGTCTTCCTTCAGAATGTCGGCCTGGACCGTTCCACGAACGGTCTTCAGCGTGTCGGCGCGGACCCTGGCGGCTTCTTCCGGGGTCAGGGGCGAGCCTTTCGCCGTTTCGGCCTTCGAGATCTGCTGAGCGATGGCGTTCGACATGTAGAACGCGAGCATGATCGGAGCCGGGCCGTTGATGGTCATGCTGACGCTTGTGTTCGGATCGCACAGATCGAAGCCCGAGAAGAGGTCGCGCATGTCCTCGATCGTGGCGATGCTGACGCCGCTTTCGCCGACCTTGCCGAACACGTCGGGACGTTCCTGCGGGTCCTGGCCGTAAAGGGTGACGCTGTCGAACGCCGTCGACAGGCGCTTGGCCGGATCGTTCGCGGTCAGGAAGTGGAACCGTTTGTTGGTGCGCTTCGGCCCGCCTTCTCCGGCGAACTGACGCTTGGGGTCCTCATCGGCGCGTCTGAACGGGAAGACGCCGGCAGTGAAGGGGAACGAGCCCGGCACATTTTCTTCGCGCATGAACTTCACGAGCGCCGCGTAATCTTCGGTGTCGGGAATCGCGACGCGCGGAATCTTAAGCCCCGAGAGCGAAACCGTGTGCGTCGGCACCTCGAAGGTCTTCCCGCGAACCGCGTAGCGGAACATGTCGCCCCTGTAATTCGCCGCCGTCTCGGGCCAGGTCAGCAGTGCGCTCTGCATGCGGGGGGGGAGTTTGCCCCAAGACTCGTCGCGCTGCCTGCGCAGCTCCTCGCGGGTCTCTTCACCGCTCACGAGGCCGAGAGCTGTTTCGCAGGCATGCGCCTGTTTCGCGGCGAGCGCCTCGCACTCGGTCTCCTTGTGATAGGAGCGGACGGCGTCGGCGATCTCGGCCAGATAGTTCGTGCGGCTCTGAGGAATAATTGGCGCTATATTGCTTGTGCGGCGCGCGCATTTCAGGTCGACCAGGGGTTTCCAGGCATCGACCCCGCCACGTCGGTTCAGCACGGTCTGGAGTTCGCGATACAGGCCGTTCGCGCCGTCGTCGTTCCAGGCGCTCGCCATGGTGCCGAACACAGGCATCGTTTCGGGCTCGATGTATCTGCCCTCGTACCGGGTGCGGCGGAGCTGGCGGCAGACATCGCGCCAGGCGTCCTCGGAGCCGCGCCGGTCGAACTTGTTGATCGCGATCAGGTCGGCGAAATCGAGCATGTCGATCTTCTCGAGCTGCATGGGAGCGCCGAACTCGCTGGTCATCACATACAACGCCACGTCGGCGATTCCCAGGATACCAGTGTCGCCCTGGCCGATGCCGCTCGTCTCGACGATGATCAGATCGAAGCCTGCGGCGCGGGCGAGGCTGACCGAGTCGGCGATGGCGTCGGACAGCTCGCTTCCGCTCTGGCGGGTGGCGAGACTGCGCATGAACACGTGCGGGTGATCGATCGCGTTCATGCGGATACGGTCGCCGAGCAGGGCTCCGCCGGTTTTTTTCTTCGACGGATCGATGCTGAACACGCAGTACCGGCGGTCGGGATACTCGAGCCGGAAGCGCCGGATCAGCTCGTCGGTGAGACTGCTCTTGCCGGCGCCGCCCGGCCCCGTGACGCCGAGAACCAGAGGCGGCTTGCCCAGGTGGTTCGCGCCGGCGCTCTCGAGAGTAGTCGCGCGGCGCCCCTTCTCGAGCTGTTCCAGGATCATCTTCGGTAGCGACGTGCGCGATGTCTCGAGAAGGGTAAGCGCCCGTGCGAGCCGAATCGGCTCTTCGGCCTTCACGGGGCCGGTTCCGAGCTCATTCGGCCAGGTGGAAAACGCGTGATCGCACCGTTCGAGGATGTCCGAGATCATCCCCTGAAGACCCATTTTGCGGCCGTCTTCCGGCGAGTAGATGCGCGTGACGCCTACGGCATGGAGTTCTTCGGCTTCCTGCGGCAGGATGACGCCGCCGCCACCGCCGAAAATCAGCAGGTCCTTCCGGCCGGCCGCATCGGCGCAGGCGCGCAGATATTTGAAGAACTCCATGTGGCCGCCCTGGTAGGAGCTGATCGCGACCGCATGGGCGTCTTCCTGCACGGCCGCCTCGATGATCTCGCGGACGCTGCGATTGTGGCCGAGGTGGATCACCTCGGCACCGCCCTGCTGGAGCAAACGTCGCATGATATTCACGGCGACGTCGTGGCCGTCGAAAAGGGAGGTGGCTGTGACGATCCGGACCTGGTTCCGGGGTTTGTAGATGTTCTTGTCGCTCATGGCGTTCCTCAGTATTGAAGAATATAACGGTATAATATTATATTATAAAGAACACGTGACTTCTCTCGGCGTTCGCGTCGGAGTCGCGACAGGACGGGGACGGCGTGGAGGTGCACACGAGAAAGGTTCGATGCCGTCGCGGGATCGATCGTTCGTAACCGCCTCTGCCGGTGCTGAATGCGTTCCGGGCGGGGTGCCGCCTGGACACGATCTTCAGACGGCCGGTGGCTGGTAGGAGCCCCAGCGAAGGGCCAGAGTGCCCCAGCTGAGTCCCCCGCCGAAGCCCGCGAACAGAACGAGGTCGCCTTCCTTTATACGGCCGGCCTGAAGGGCTTCGTGGAGACAGATCGGGATCGTCGCGGCGACGGTGTTGCCGTATTTGTCGAGGTTGACGAAGAACTTGTCCAGCGGGCAGTTGAAACGCCCCGCTG
Organism: bacterium ADurb.Bin374; assembly: GCA_002068715.1. The sequence goes on along the minus strand of MWAR01000618.1, from coordinate 195 downwards.
CCGACTCGATGATCCTGATATTGGCCTGGTGGGGGATGATCAGCTTGACGTCGTCGAGCGTCAGGTTGTTGCGGGTGAGAACCTGCTCGATCATGTCGCCAATGATGCGCGTCGAGAACTTGAACACATCCTTCCCGTTGATCTTGACGTAATGCTGGCGCTTCTCGACGGTCTCGGCGGTTGTCGGCAGTTCGG